>CAYJXK010000046.1:0-2733 GCA_964374115.1 uncultured Gammaproteobacteria bacterium | reverse complement strand
GGAAGAAAAAAGGAATCGTGACGATACGGAGGTACAACTCGCTATGAGTTCATAGTTCATAGAGGATACTATGCTATATGCTTTTTGTCAACCCTCCCTCTTTTGCGCCAATCGCTCCCGAATAATCCCCTCAATCTCCGCCACGGTCTCAATCATTTTTCCCTCTTTATTCGCTATCCGATAATCATACGCTTCCGACGCCTCAATTTCGTTTCTGGCAATCGCGAGCCGACGATCGAGCACAGCCTCGCTGACACCTCCCCGGGCTCGGATACGACGTTTCAACACATCAAAATTTTCTGGTAATAGAAAAAAAGAAAGATGAGGGATATGAAGCCGATCAAGATTTTTTTTTCCATTCACTTCTGCCTGAGAGAGAACCACCGAATACCGAGCGCGTCTCTCCCGCAACTCTTTCCATTCTGTCCCATACAAATTTTTTGCGTATTCATTCCATTCCACCAATTCGCCATTCGAAATTTTTTTTTCAAACGCATCCCGAGAGATAAAATAATAATCCTTCCCATGAATTTCGCCAGACCGCCTTTGGCGAGTTGTGGTTGTCACAAGCTGGGTCGCGTCTGGAACCCGTTTGAGAAGCGCACGAATCACTGCGTTTTTCCCCCCGCCTGATGGAGCAGAAACGAGGACCAGAAGACCGTTCATAAGAATCATAAGTCTAAAGTCATACCGCGTGGATGTATAACGTATTATTTTGCACTTTACTGACTATTCGCACATAGGTTAATAGAGTAAAAATTTCAGATTTGGATGCAACGCGCCGCCATGGAGCCCGAAAAAACCGCAGATGTATCAGTAGATACATTGAGGATTTTTTTGGGCGAATGGCAAGCGTTGCGCCAAATATGGAATTTTTGGCATTAAGCTATGTGCGAATAGTCAGTAGACTTGTACTAAAACGAAACACTCTTTAAAAATTCAGATAATTCCCTTGGCAACTTTGATTCAAAACACACCCGCTTCCCAGACAATTCATCAAAGCACAGCCGTCCCGCATGGAGAAATAATCGCTCGAGTCTTCCTGTCTTTTTCGATTCTTTTTTTCTTTGCCGATACAGCGTATCCCCCACAACCGGGTGATTCATTGCAAAAAAGTGTACTCGAATTTGATGCATCCTTCCTGTGTGAATACGAACGCGCAAAAGCGTATAATTCGCATATCTCTTTTCGACCCAAAATTCAGTCCGCGCATCTTTCCCATCTTGCATGGACCGGATCGTTTTCAAACTGATTTCTTTTATCCGTGGTCGTGCGACCATACGACCGTCAGAACCGCGATCAATAGGAAAATCAATCATACCATGATCAGATTCAATCACACCATGCGCCAAAACAAAATACTCTTTCTCAACAATACGATCTTGGAATTGTTTTTTCAAGTGATCAAACATCTCTCCTGTGCGCGCAATCACCACAAGCCCGGAAGCTTCTTTGTCCAGCCTATGGATAATCCCAGGCCGAATGGGAGATTCCCCGACAGACGCGATCTCAGGAAATTGCTGCATGATCCACGATGCGACTGTTTCTTTCTCCTTTGCTCCAGTCGGATGTATCAAAAGACCAGATGGCTTTTCAATAATCAAATAGTCTCCCGTCTCTTGTATCAAGGTCGGTCGAAGCGCAGAGGATTCTTTCGATATCAAAATAGTATCGTCTATATGCGTATCGGTCTCTCCACCATGGACGCTGATCTCATCTTTGATGTTCAGTCGAGTGGCTACCTTTGTTATCGTCTTACCCTCGACCGCGATCGCTCCTCTTTCAATCATTTTCTGTGCCTGCTCCCGACTCATTGGCAACATGTTTGCTACGAACTGATCAAGACGGATCTTGGCGTCTTTTTCTGATACGATGAAGTGTGCGACGGAATGGCTATGCATAGGGACCACAAGAGTATACCAGTTCATTTGCTTCTGTAAAGCCATTTTTTATATTTTTCCCTCTGTGGTCTTCTTGATGAACCAGTTGTCTTTTGCTATGCTTAGGCCACCATATATGGATGCGCCTATAGCTCAGTTGGTGAGAGCACGGACCTTATAAGTCCGGGGTCCCTGGTTCGAGTCCAGGTAGGCGCACCAAATTGGACTTCGTGATTTTCTGGAAGCCAAAGCGATAGGACGCTCGAGTAGTGACTCCATTTTTTGTCATTTTTTATTCATACCGCAACTCTATGTTATCTTTATCTCGCATAATATAATTTTCATATTCGGTATTTTCTTGACCATTGACAGTCATGTTCATGTTCGTACCGAATGATCGCATATCCTTACCCCAATTTTTGAAAAACTGTCCGAGGAATATGTCCTGCTTCCGAACAAGACCTGAAAATTCAAGATGTATAATTCCTTGATTGTTGTCGTCATGGGTGTGGATAGGCTGATGCACAGCGCCGATACCGATATTTGACGGGATTTCCTGCCTTTCGCCTTTTACATAGATGGCAAGCTCCGAATGCCAATGAAAGCCGCTTCGTGACACTATGTCGTCTTCCTGAATTGGCGGGCGATTGGCGACATACCAAATCAAACCACCAATCAACAAAGCGACGAGGGCCAAACCGATACCCCACGTTACCATGTGCTTTACGCGCTTCTCTTTCATAATTGATTCTCTTTGCGCTTCTTTCTCTTGTCGTCGCAAGGCGCGATGTTCTTTTTTGCTTAATTGTTCAATGGGTTTTATTTCTTGCATAGTATATTGTTAGAATATAAC
>CAYJXK010000045.1:0-3417 GCA_964374115.1 uncultured Gammaproteobacteria bacterium | reverse complement strand
CATGTCCAAAGATCAAAACTGGTGTACTGGTTTCATTTGGCTATCAACCGGTAAGAAATAAAAGGGGCTTTTCAAAATTGCGTATAACATCAGAGATATATGAAGTTTTTCTGGAACGAAGTGGAAGAAAAATTTGGGTGAGGGGCGAGCCGAGCCCCGAACCGTATATCCCTTGTTCATATATTGGGAGAGATTATTTTTTGTCTTCCTTTTTTTTCTCGCCATGCCCTTCCACAACCTCTGCTTCCTCGGCGCCCTCTTCCTCTTTCTTTCCTTTTTCTTCCACTGCCACATCTGCCACACTTTGTGGCTCTTGCGCTTCCATCGCTTTCAATTGATCTTCCGTGAGCGGCGCTTGCACTTTCGCAACCACACTATCGAGCGCATCTAATACTTTAATTTTGTCTCCAAAACGAAGATCACGAACATGGATCATGTCATCAAACGTCTTCAGGACATTGATGTCGATATTGAGTGATGGAATAAGATCTTGCGGAAGACACTGGATATTGATTTCTTGCATCACGCCGATAAATGTGCCACCGAGACTTTTCACTGCGAGAGATTCTCCCACAAAATGAAGGACGATGCTCGTCTCCATTTCTTCATCGAGTTTCAGATGGCGAAAATCAACATGTAAGATAGATCCTTTTACTGGATCATATTGTACATCTTGGATCACTACTTTGAGTGGCGCGCCCTCGTCGAGCGACAGATCAATGAGACTCGATCCTCCGGCTTCACGATACAGTTTTTCCATGAGAAGTGTCGGGATGGCGACCGGGGTCGCGGGATATGTTCTTCCATAGACAACACCGGGTATCATGGCCTTGGCGCGGTAGGACTCTGGATCGCCTCCCTGTCGTTGCGTAGCGGTTATGGTAAATGTCATAGAGATAAAAAAGCGTCACCTTTTGATACAACCTCATGCATCTTGAGAATATCATCCTCAGAGAGTGGAGGCGCCTCTTGAAAATGTTCTGCGTCTTCGAGAGTGAGATCGGTATAGAGACCAATAGAACTCATGCCAAGCTGAGAGAGGGTCACGATGGTAAGCATCGCATTCCCACACTCGGGGCACGTAATATGAATGAGATACATCGGATCATGCGTGTAGAGCACTCGAATATGCTCTTCGGTGTGATAGTGCTTTTTGCACAACAGACACTGTCGCATGAACATAAATTGTTCTTGTGCGTTCCTCAAAAATCGATCTATATTTTTAGGTTGCTCCTCTTTATGTGATGTCATAAATCGAAGATGGAGGCGGGAACGAGTATAGCAGGAGGGATTGTCACTGTCAAGGACTGCGCATTACACCATTGGGTGATCTGTATGCCGAGATCGGGCGATGCTCTGGACGATTCCAAGAAGAAAAAAGAACATAATAAAAGATGTTCCTCCGACACTGAGCATAGGGAGCGGAATCCCTGTGACCGGAAGGATGCCAAGGGTAGCGCTCATATTTATGAAAGCCTGGATACTCACAAGAAGCGCCGCGCCAATGCAGACATAGGCTGAAAAATCATCTCGACTCGCGCGCGCCAGGCGAATGAGCTGAAAGATAAGCGCCATATACAAAAGCACCACCACGGAAATGCCAATAAACCCCAATTCTTCTCCAATCACGGCAAAAAGAAAATCGGTCTGCGCTTCTGGCAAAAAATGAAGTTGGCTTTGCGATCCAAATCCTAAACCTCGACCAAAAAATTTTCCTGATCCAATCGCAATAATGGACTGTGTGACATTATATCCAGAGCCAAGTGGGTCTCGCTCTGAAGAGACAAACGACAGGAGACGCTCTTTTTGATACGGGGCAAGAAAAAAAAACCAGCTCGCGAATCCGAAAAAACCGATCAGTGTGATGACAAACAAAAGATACCGTTTTTTTGTATGCGCGACCAAAAGAAGTCCAAACCACACCATGCCCATAAGAAGGGCAGAGCCAAGATCTGGCTGTAATAATGTAAGAAAAATAGGAAGAAGCGTAAAAAACGCAGTTGAAACCACAAATTGCCATGAGTAAAATCGTCGATTATAACGATACATCCAATATGCGAGAAAAAGTAACAGGCTGACTTTGGCAAATTCGACCGGCTGAAGAGAAAATCCGGCAATGCGAAACCATCCGGTTGTCCCACGGATTGTCACACCCCCGATGAGGACGGCCACAAGCAAAATAATCGAAAAAAGATACAAAAACTTTGCATTATTGCGAAAAACCGATACATGGGTATTGGCAACGACGATATATCCCACCCATGCAATTCCAATCGCGAGCGCCTGGCGGGTGGTGACAATGAGGGCTTCACCCCGAGAAAGATCCACGCTATAAATCGCGGACAAGCCAATCGCGGTAAACAAAAAAAGAATAATGGTGATCACCCAATCAACATGACGAAATGAGAAAAGGCGAGAGAGGCGAGAGAACATGTCGTAGGAGAGAAAAAAAAGATGAATTCTACTATGGTTTCAAAAACACATTCAAATCAAACGGATTCATGGTAGGATACACACGAACATCAGACACCTGCAAGATATCGGCAAAAGATCGAAGATCCACTGAGCGAGTTTCCCCTGCCTTGAATTCTCTGAGAAATAACGGGGAAAAACCGACCGAATGCCCTTGATCAAGAAACTCAACGACATATTGCGCATCCCAATATCCATAGGCAGAGGCATTTGTCAGATCAAACGCAATGCGGTGGGTCGCGACATCGAGCACAGGACTCTTTCGTGTAAATGAGACATTCGAAACGTCAAATTGAAATCGCTCATCAATATAAACCTCAGGATCAAATACGTCATGCGGACTCAGCCACTCGAAACGAAGCGCATCGATCACAAGTCTCACATCAGAGGGCGCGGCTTTCATTTCATGACCAAAAATCGTAAGCGCTTGTTCTTGTTTTGGCAAGAGTACTGCTTCATACGATTCTGTCTGCCCGCCTTGGTATATCATGTGATAGGAAATATGCACGAGATGTCTCTTGTTTGGATTTTGCGCGAAAGAAACAAATGAATACCGGCCTGCTGTTTCAGGAAATATCCGGATCGAACCAAATTGCAGACCCTGCGGTCGATAGCGTTCACGCAGACGTACGATGCTCGGACCAGTGGTGAGTGTTTCTCCAAACATTTTTTCGTCTTCCGGATATCCAATCAGGAGATAGTGCGCCCAACCGGCGATGCCGTACACGGTTGTGACACACGCAAAAATCGCCAGCGCCCCTATGCCAATTTTTCGAAGAAGCTCTTTCCGCCGCACATACCAACTCGCAATACGAAACTGACGCGCGGATAATGGCGAGAGCGGACTTTCGTATGAGAGAAATGATGGTTTCTTTTTTGTGACAGGCATACTACTGACTCTTAACACGTACCTTAACGAATACACGGTATGATTTTGAGTCAGAT
>CAYJXK010000044.1:0-3762 GCA_964374115.1 uncultured Gammaproteobacteria bacterium | reverse complement strand
TGGATAAAGCCATATTTTACCATTAAGGTGGTGCATTTAGATTAGACTACTGCGACAAACAAAATCCATTGACAAACATTCCTCTCTATGCTACGCTCTGAGATCATCTTTTGATGCATCTCTATGCGTATAGCCATGATAGGACAAAAAGGCATCCCCGCATCGTATGGCGGAGTGGAACATCATGTCCACTGTCTCGCGATTGAACTGAAAAATGCCGGCCATGACGTGACCATATACAGCCGCCCATGGTACGCGCAACACCGAGAAAACACGTATGATGGCATTCATATTGTTTCTCTTCCGTCTTTGCATACAAAACATCTCGATACCATTACCCACACATTTCTTGCCACAGCGCATGCGCTCTTCCAAACATATGATGTGATCCACTATCATGGTGTCGGTCCCTCGCTTCTTTCATGGATCCCGAAAATTTTCTTGCGGAAAACAAAAATCGTCACCACGTTTCATTCGATTGATCGCTATCACGAAAAGTGGAATTGGGCGGCACGGCTGATGCTCCGACTCGGCGAATGGACCGCGTGCCGATTTGCTCATGTCACGATTACCATATCACAAAGTCTTGAAATATACTGTGCTCGAGAATTTCAGAAAGAGACGGCATATATTTCTCTTGGTGTTTCGTCTTTCAAAACTGAATCTCTCTTCCCCGACCTTCTCAAACCCTTTGGACTTCAAAAAGACTCGTATCTCCTTATGGTCTCTCGCCTGGTGCCACACAAAGGAGCGCATTTTTTGATTGATGCGTTTGTCAATATAAAAAAACGCTTCGAACTCGAAAAAAACACGAAACGAAAAGACCTAAAACTCGTAATCGTCGGCGGGTCGGTATTCACGAATACCTATGTTCGTGAATTGCATCTTCAGGCAAGCGGATGCAATGACATTATCTTTACCGATTTTCAAACCGGAAAAACACTCTATGCCTTGTATCAATATGCCTCTGCGCTCGTCCATCCATCTGCGAGCGAAGGCATGCCTCTCTCAGTGCTTGAGGCTATGGCACATGGCAAGCCGGTGCTTCTTTCTCGCATTCCAGAGCATATGGAACTGATCACCAATCAAGATATGTTCTTTGACGAAAAAAATGTCTCATCTCTCGAAGAGACCCTCTGGCGCTTTTTGCATCTTCCTGTGGAGACACAAAAACAATGGGGAGAAGAAAATCGACGCGTGGTCGAGAAACGCCATGATTGGTCACAAATTTTGCCACAAATTTTGACAGTATACGACTCACAACCCCACTCCCTCAGTCATCACAACAATATCCTCTTTCCCGTCAAAATCAACATCACGGATACGAATATCAAATCGTGATTCACTTACCGAAGAAAATGGAGTGAACGTTTTTCCTTTCTGTATCCCCTGTTCAGTAAATATTCGGATGAGAGGACCTTTGGAAGAAACAGTGCCTGCAATAATATCATCAAATCCATCCCCATCAACGTCACCTGATCCCACAGAGACACCCTGTCGGAGAGATGCATCAAACGGAAGCCAATCCATCAGCAACGTAAAAAATGGATCGTACAGAGCGACCCTTGGCTCGCTTCCCGCGCCTGATCCGATCACAATGGACGTATGCTTCTCAGAAAACTTCCCGATCGCGACAGTATATCCTCCTCTATATTCCTTTCCAAAAGGGTAGAGATCACGCCTCCATTTTTTTCCAGAATAGCCATACACCCGAATGGGCGCGGGATATCCGTAGGACGGAGCGACAATAAGGTCGCTTTTTTTGTCTCCATCAATATCTCCGATCGCGACACGCAATTCGCCGGTATAATTCGCGCCGTACGGATATCGCCGAAGCAACAGTTTTTGATCATCTCGCCAAACACTCACTTTCGGCCCTCGAATCACCACCAACTCGGGATTGTTATTTCCATTCATATCAATGCTCGCGATCTGCACACCTCCTTTTTGCGTATCATCAAACGCAAAAAATCCATTTCGAACACGGATGCCCTCCGCGTCAAAAAAACGCACAAATGATCCATTGGTAAAAAGCACATCAGAAAGAGACAAGATGGTTTTCAAAAGCAGAATCCCATCTTCTCCATCAAGGGTGACTTCATCAATAATAGCTCCATCATTGACAGATGTATCTTGCGTGCCATGTATTTTTTCAAAATCACCCTCAAGAGGAACAGTCACGGATTCATCAAGGCTATTCACAAGCACCAATCCCTGCTCAAAATCTCGCCTCCACAGATCAGGCGCGTATTTATCCTTGTTTCCAAGAGAATAAGATCGCGCGATCGGATTCCCGAGATTCACATTATACTCATCATACCACCACAATTGCGCGTGATCCTGGTCGCCATTATCAAATGAGAAATATATATAATCCTCAAGAAGACTGCTCGTGAGCCCAAACCGCATCCGCTGGTAGTCAAACATATTTCCAGAATTATCGGTATTGCTATTGATGATCGAAAGTCGTGGTTTTTGATGCGCTTCCCGAATGCGTGACAGATTAGTCATCACTGTTCTCCAACTGCCGTCTCCTTCCCATGGGGTCGGAAATGTTTCAAACATTCTTCCATGAATCACGCCCTGTACTGCTGGATGTGATGTGCCATTGATCACAATGTAGTCGGTGTTGAGGATTTCAGAAGCACGAGTAAGAAAATACGTCATCCGTGAAAGCCATAACGTGTCGGCTTCACCTGCCGCATCTTTGATGCCGTCATTATTAAAATCAACATTGCCTTTATTGATCCAGGAAATATTTTCTGATACCATGTCAAAAAAAATGCCATCCACATATGGAAGAGACGCGATATATGTATTGATATAAGAGAGATAATACATGGCCCATTCTGGATCCATGTTGATATTTTTAATTCCGGGCCACGCGCGAATAATCTCTCCCCCGCTTCCCCGGAGCCACCAATTATTTTGTACAATAAGATTTTTGAAAACAGGATCATTACTCCAAAATATTTCATTGTAACTCTGGCTTGGAACGTATGCGAGAATAATCACATCGGGATTTTTCTTTTTGATCTGACCCACGACCGATTGATGCGTGGCAATTTGCGATGGCGTGAGGATAAGAACATCGTATCGAGAAATCTCCTCGATGAATGATGTGGAATTTTTGAGCGTGCCTAAATAATAGTTTGCGGTATATGGGGCAGCGTGAACAGGTGAAGCCTGCACCAACAGAACTCCCATGAGAAGAAAAAAGAGAATGAATTTTTCAAACTGACCTCTGTCCATAGTTAGTTATACGCGCCGAAGGCCGAGCCCGAGTGCAACGTCCCGTAGCGAAGCAGAGGGCGGGCGAGCGTAATTTTCAGGGGCTAAAAAATAGGGCTCTGGCTCTACTTTGTTGCAGTAAGGACGTGCAAAGTATGATATTCAGGAACGGCCGGCTGATCTACACCCAAGTGAACAATCCGCTCTTGCTTTAACCCCGTCTGTTCAAAAAGTTCTTTCCATGCTGCTGGTGTGTTGAAATTAAACGGAACGTTTACTTTTTGAGCTGGATCATTTGAATAATGAATGACACGATTATAGAAATGATCGAAGAAAATGTTTACTCTGCGTTGCTGTTCAGGGGTTAAAGCAATATATTGCTGTACTTGCGCGCGCTGAGCTGGCGAAAGTTCTTGACCGTTTACACCATAAACTGACTCTATTACGACGACTCTGCCGTCTGGACGAGTGACCCGATGAGCTTCACGCAAGACTTGCTCTGGATTATCGCTGTGATGTAAGACAGTAAGG
>CAYJXK010000043.1:0-3966 GCA_964374115.1 uncultured Gammaproteobacteria bacterium | reverse complement strand
TACACCTGCGGTTTTTTACGGCTCCAGGGCTTCGAATCTGACTCAAAATCATACCATGTATTCGATAAGGCAAGTGTTAAGAGTCAGTAATACAATGTTTGAAGCGCCTCTGGAAGGAAAACAATCAACACTTGGGCGAGGTTTCTTGTTACTGCCGCCACTGATGAATCTTGAAGATACTGAAGAAAATATGGAAACGAAAATTGGAACATCATGTGGATAATAAGCCCGACGGTGAGAGCTCCTTCCACTGCGCCAAGAACGCCTCCCAAAATTTTATTCAGCGAATTCAAAAAAGGGAGTTTCGCAACAACATCAAATGATTTTTCTGCAAGCCAGAACAGAAAACCAACCAAACGGTTGATGACAATAAAAAGCAAAATAAATGACAAAACATTCGCCGTGCTCTTTGTCCAGCCGATCGTGCCCACAAACCATGACGCGATGACCATGTAATACTTCCCGGCGAGATATGCACCGGCCAATGTTCCCGCAAGCGATCCAAGCGTGTGGATAAGTCCAAACCACAATCCAAAAATCGCGAAACCTATACTGATGATGAGGAGGAGAATATCCACAAGGGTCATACTGAACTGATAGTGAGTTTCCGTGTTTGATGCGCTGGTAGTATAACGAAACTATTTGACAGAAGCAAGGAAAAAAAGTACACTGACGTTTCGCACGCAGAAAAGACATGCTAGGAGGAGCAAGATGGTGTCCCAGACATCCCATGTTGTTGCTAAACTCAAGAAGCCCCTGTACGTCGTCGAACACACTGATAGCTGGGTCGAAACAATATTCGGAGCTGTCGATCTTGGCCTTGCCTTGTGGAAAGCGCATATCCTTCGCATCGGCATTGAACACGCTGCTGACTGGGAAGGTGACAGGATGGCGCGTGTTTACGAGGGTGTTCTCACGAATTTGTTCGGACTCATGGTGACTCTTGATGTCGTTGACAAGCATACGATGCTCATTGAGAGGATCATCATCTCCAACGCTTCGATGAGAACGCAGGACGGATTGCTTCTGAATCCACCTCCCAAAGCCGGCGGCAAACTGCGAGGATGGATTATGAGGATGCTTTAGCCAGCGGAATCACTGATCTTTGAACCATCTAAAGCCGATCGAGGAGTCATCTTTTTTCTCTCCTACTCCCTCGGCTTCTTTCCCCACGTTGTGGAGTGAACTTGCAGTCTAAGAGCCTGTTCAAAATCTCTTCTTTCGCTCAAAAAGTCACGGAAATGGCCCAAGAAAAAAGATCTTGAACAAGCTCTAAGGATCTGGAATCCATTCAAAACATGAGGAAAACAAAAAACCGCTTTTCGGCGGATTTTTTGTTTTGTAGTTACCCTTCCCTCGGAAACAATATGGAAATCTTCTGGATTTTCTCTCCACCCTTCAAACCTCCCCACAATTTCGCAGAAGAAAGAAGAACATCTGGCGCAGCAATCCCAAAAGAAGCCAAGATCTTTTCTGCCGAAGAAGGCAAGAAAGGAAGAAGCGCGACTGCGATCTGGCGAAGATTTTCGCTCAGGGTATACAAAAGATCGGAAACGCTCTCACCCGCTTTTATTTTTTCCCATGGTTTTTCTTTGGTAATTTTTTCATCGCACAAAGAGACAAACCTCATAATGATTTTAACCACTTCATCAAATTGATACGTACGAAACGCTTCCTCGTATCGTTTCCAAAATGCATCAACATCTACGGAATCTACGCTCGATTTTGGAATCACAGAATTTTCATATTTTTCAATCATGGCAAGAATTCGCGCCGTGAGATTCCCAATGCCGTTGGCAAGTGTGGCGGTATAAAATTCTTTAAAACGCTCTTCAGAAAAATCACCATCGTCATATGATGGAACCGCGCCAAGAAGATACCACCGAAGTGGATCGGTGCCGTATTGATCAACAATCGCGAATGGATCAACGACATTGCCAAAACTTTTGCTCATTTTGTCTCCGTTATGCGTGATAAATCCATGAATAAAAATCTGTTTACTTGCGGGAAGTCCTGCGCTCATAAGCATCGCCTGCCACATAGCTGATTGTTGTCGTAAATTATCTTTTCCCGCGACCTGTATTCCCGGCCAAAATTCAGAAAAAACTTTTTCATCTTCGAACCAGCCGAGTGTCGAAATATAATTAATAAGCGCGTCAAACCAAACGTACATGACATGATCTGGATCTCCCGGCACCTCTATTCCCCATGGCAATTTAGATTTGAGTCGTGAAACGCTAAAATCTTGGAGTCCTCCCAAGACAAATTGGCGAATTTCTTCGAGACGATTTCCTGGCACAACAACATCGGAATTTGATTGATACCAATCAAGTAAGGGCTTCTGATAATTGGAAAATCGAAAAAAATAATTCTCCTCTTCAAGAAATTCAATCTCTCGCGTCGGATGCACTGGACATTTTCCATCAACCAAATCTGAATCAGTCTTCTCGAGCTCGCATCCTACACAATATTTGATGCGATAATTCTTTTTGTAAATATCGCCTTTTTTTTCACACCGACGCCAAAATTCCTGCGCCGCGGCCTCATGATGCGGATCAGTCGTTCGAATAAAATGAGTATAACTTACGTTGAGAGCACTTTTGAGCGCGTCATATTTAGCCGCAAACATGTCACAATAGCTTTTGGGATCCATGCCTTGCTCCAACGCTTTTTCATAAATTTTGAGGCCGTGTTCATCAGTCCCCGTATTAAATACAACTGTGTCGCCGAGCAGGCGATGATAGCGCGCCAACACATCTGCTTGAATCAATTCTAATGCAAAACCAATATGGGGATCCGCGTTTACATACGGGAGGGTCGTGGTGATATACCATGGGTGTTTATCCATATATTATCCACTGATTCACTTGACAAAAATAATTTGAATGATATGGTATTAATGGGTTCTCTCATCAGTTCGATGTTTAAATTCGCATCAAGTCCTTGTGCATCGGGACGCGAAGCCTCACTTCGATACGTTCAGGTGAAGGTGATCAAGGAAGATGAAGGATCCTCGTTGAGTGGCGCGCTTTCTCGGATCATCGATCACGAGACCAGAAATAAAACCCCTTGTGGGAATAATTGGGTGTCGATCATGAATACTGGACTGCGCGCCACTCGACACTTCTTCTTTTTAGCCTTTTGCCCCGCCAATCACTACTACACACTCACCTTTTTCTGGAATATCCATAGACAGTATATCTTGAATGCTTCCACGATATACTGTTTCAAAGTGTTTTGTCAATTCTCGACAGACGCAGACAGACTTTTCTTTTCCAAAAACATCTGACAATGCGTCAAGAGCGGAATGTAATCGGTGACACGATTCAAAAAAAACAATCGTCTCTTCTCTATCTTTTATTGCTTCAAAAAATTTTTTCCTTTTTTTCTTGTGCGGAGGAAATCCAATAAATCGCCACGCATTGGTGGGAAACCCCGAGATACTAAGCGCGGCAACGACAGCAGAAGGACCCGGGATTGGAACAATATTGATCTCAGGAAATATGCCCTGCTTTTTATTCTGTTCCACGACATGCGCGACAAGGATATTACCTGGATCAGAAATACCAGGAGTGCCGGCGTCAGAGACGAGTGCGACTTGCTTTCCTTGTGCCAATTCCAACAGAACCCTCTGAACATTCTTCATCGTTCCCCGTTCATAGAATGAAATTATCGGACGCGAAATTTTATAATGAAACAAGAGTTTTTTTGTCACTCTGGTATCTTCACACACAACAAGATCGGCTGATCGTAATACTTCGAGCGCTCGCTCCGTTATATCAGACAGATTCCCGATCGGGGTTGCGATGACAAATAAATTTCCGGCGTTTTTTGACATAAATAGGATGTACGCGGTTGCCTCTCAGAGAGGTGAATGCCGATGGCAAACGCGTAGGTCCTAACAGATAATAAAAACTATGATCTTCATGTATCATAACAAATTTTCTCGTAAAAAAGCAACCCTTC
>CAYJXK010000042.1:0-5032 GCA_964374115.1 uncultured Gammaproteobacteria bacterium | reverse complement strand
AGATAGTTTGTTTACATCTTTTTATGAATGTATACAAAGTATACCAGTTTGTATATATTATGTCGAGTTGTTGTATTAGTCAAATACTGTTTTTTTGGCAACGGTGTCGATTGTGGGGGATGTGGCGGAGGAAACTTGCACAAATGGTATCTTGCGCCTAAAATACCCTTATCAATCTACCCTATCTCGGTAAAGACGCATAGCAATGCGTCTCTACGTTTTGCATCAATATGTTCATCACCAAATTCGGCCATTCGTGCCTCCTTATCGAACAAAACAACGCCCGCATCCTTATCGATCCGGGCTGTTATAGCGAAGGCCACACCACGCTCGAAAACATCGACGCCATTTTTATTACTCACGAACACGCGGATCATTGCCACCCTGAATCCTTATCTCCGCTCCTGCAAAACAATCCAGGCGTACCAATTTATACCAATGACGGAGCTGGGAAGATCTTGACTGGAGCTGGAATGGCGTGGAATCGGTTTGTGGATGGGGAGAGGGTGGAGATACGTGGTATGGTGGTTGAGGGGTTTGGGAAAGATCATGCGGTTATTTATCATACATTTCCTCATTTTGATAATACAGGCCTTCTCATTGGTGAAAAATTATTTCACCCAGGTGATGCCGTTGATGTCATACCTCCACAATCAATCGACATTCTTGCTCTTCCAGTCGTGGCACCGTGGCTTCGGTTGGAAATGACGCTTGATTGGGCGGAAAAAATAAAACCGAAAAAATGTTTTCCGATTCATGATGGTTTTTTGAAAATCGGTGGACCATTTCACGCGCTCCCCAAAAATATTTTAGAAGCGAAGGGGATTGAAATGGTCGTGTTGGAACATGGAAAGACATTGGACATTCCCGAGTGAAACCAAAAATCTCCTCCTCTGCGAAGTTTGTGGGCGGTTTTTTATACTCTGTTTTTTATACTCTTGAAGAAGAACAAGAAAGGCGATATCATAGATTATTATGACATCTATCAAACTCGACGCTCTCACCCGCCTCATCCGTTATTTCATCCTCACATCAACCACTGCGGCCGGATCCGGCCACCCCACGTCATCACTCTCCGGAGTCGAACTTATGACCGCGCTCATGTTTGGTGGTGATTTTTTTCATTTTGATCTTCAAAACCCTGGGAACCCTCGTAATGACCGATTAATTTTTTCCAAAGGCCATGCGTCTCCGTTATTTTATTCTCTCTGGGCAGCGGCGGGTGAAGTTACTGAGGAAGAACTTTTCACTCTCAGACAATTTGGTTCTCGACTCGAGGGCCACCCGACTATGGCATTTCCATATACCGAAGTCGCGACCGGATCGCTCGGGCAGGGTCTTTCTGTCGGGGTTGGCGTGGCGCTCAATGCAAAATATCTCGATAAACTTTCATATCGGACATACGCCCTTCTCGGAGATAGTGAGATGAGTGAAGGATCAGTATGGGAGGCATGTGCTTTGGCTGCGTATTATAGACTCGACAATCTGGTCGCGATTGTTGATGTGAATCGTTTGGGGCAGCGCGGAGAAACGATGCATGGCTATGATCTCATCGCATATAAAAAGAAAATGGTAGCCTTTGGTTGGAATACGATTATTGTTCCAGACGGTCATTCTATTTCTGCGTGTGTTGATGCATACGCAAAAGCAAAAGCAATGAAAGGCAGACCCACTGCCATTATTGCGCGCACGATCAAAGGCAAAGGCCTGAGTTTTCTTGAAAATAAAGAAGGATGGCATGGACGGCCTTTGTCGCAAGAAGAGCTTGAGAAGGCTCTCAAGGAATTGGGAGAAATTGATAAAAATGTGCGGGGGAAGATGGCAATGCCATTGAAGTCTCAAGTCAAAAGTCTCAAGTCAAAAGTCGAGGGAAACATTTTTCAGTTTTTCTTTTATAAAAAAGATCAAAAAGTTTCCACTCGTAAAGCATATGGGATCGCTCTGGCGAGAGTTGGGAAAACCATTCCGGATATTGTCGCACTCGACGCGGAGGTGAGTAATTCTACATATGCTGAGATTTTTCAAAAAGAACATCCGAAGAGATTTTTTGAAATGTTTATCGCAGAGCAGAATATGGTGGGGGCAGCGCTTGGGCTTTCACGCCGAGGAAAAATTCCCTTCGTGTCTACATTTGCCGCATTTTTCACCCGTGCGTTTGATCAGATTCGCATGAGCCAGTATTCGAATGCCAATATCAAATTTGTTGGCTCTCACGCGGGCGTTTCCATCGGCGAAGACGGCCCATCGCAAATGGGACTCGAAGATATCGCGCTGTTTCGCGCAGTGCATGGGAGCGTGGTTCTCTATCCATCGGACGCTGTCGCGATGGAGCGATTGGTTGAAGAAGCAATATCGTATCACGGCATCGTCTATCTTCGCACAACGCGCATGGATACGCCGATTTTGTATAAAACCGACGAACGTTTTCCGATCGGCGGATCAAAAACATTGAAAAAAAGCAAAGATGATGTCGTCACTGTGATTGGCGCTGGTATTACCGTTCATGAAGCGCTCAAAGCCTATACAGAACTTAAAAAAGAGGGAATTATAATACGGGTTATTGATATGTATTCTGTGAAGCCATTGGATACTAAGATTATCACGCAAGCGTGTAAAGATACCCAGACGCTCATCGTGGTCGAAGATCATTATCCAGAAGGCGGATTGTATGAAGCGATCTGCGGCAGTGGCGTGGTCGTTCGGCCGACGTATTCGCTTGCAGTGAGGAAAATGCCAAAAAGTGGAAAGTTAGAGGAGCTATTGGACTACGAGGAAATTTCAGCAGGAGCAATTGTGAAAAAAGTGAAAAAAATCGCACTATAATTATTGACTCCTCGCATGTATCTTTAGGAATTTCGCAAACGCGAAAGTCCTATCATCGGTTGCCCAACGGTTTGAAAAAATTTTCATCATGTTTTAAGCCAATTATTCTTCCTTCCCGACAAGAAAATACGACGTCGCTTCAAGAGCGATTTCCTGACGTCTATAAAAAATTTTTTTCTTCAAATAATTTGGTTATCTCCATCAACATGTCCATATGGCTGTCTCGAGGTTCGGCCTGGCTCGTCGGCGCTCCGAGTGTCTCCATGAAGTTGCCTTTTCGAGCCTACATCGGCTGCTCGACAACGGATTCCCGAGAAGGTGTGGAGATCGGCTCAGCGCTGGCGTACCTCAGTGAACAGCAAGCGTTTGCGAAAGTGGAATACGAATTTTTGCGCTGGTCAAACGTGTTGCCTTCGCTTCAATCGTTTATGAAGAAAAAAGGCTGGTTGGGAAAAAGAAGCGGCGGACTGCGTTTTGAGTTTCTGTTTGAAAAATCAGAAGGAACCGGTTTTGATACCGCGGCCGAAATTGGGCTCATCGCCGCATTGTATCTTTTGTATGACGCGGTAACAAAAGAGGAACTTGCCCACATGGTCGCGCTCACTGGCGACGACGTCTGGAACGGAAAAAGTGAACGTGGCCTCCGATTTCGAGAAATGCACAACGAGGCAATCAAACTGTTCGCGGCGTCTTTTTTTGGCGCGGTTTCCAATGGTGTCATTTTCACTTGTTCCACCGACACACCGCATCCAACTGTTTCGGTGACAGAAGAACGGGGCGGCACCAGCACGACGCCGCTTCGTGCCCTTTCACCCGCGGCAGTCATTGATGATCTCTCGCCTCTGGATCATGTGCGTTGGTGGACATTGAAACTGGAAGAGCTTATGCCTATCTCAGGCCATTTTCCACTCGATGTCATAAGTGTGCATCCCGCGACAACCAGTGAGCCATTCGTTGCTATTGAATACTATCACAAAGTGATCGCGCCACTTTTTTCCAGATTACAAAAAGATATGGCCGCGCTCTTTGCCGCAACCTCAGTCCCCACCGATGAGCATTGCCCGCCATTTTTGACCCAGCACCAGGCGCAAGGATAAGCCTATCACCAGTTTCTTTTGGGACAAGTGCCCCATCATCTGTATTTTTTTGCGATCGCTCTGCACGCTGTATGAAAAAAATTGATTCAGCGGCCGTACAAGATTTTTTTAAACGCGTTCGATTCATTCATGACGATTGCGGCGCCGTTTGAAGAGCCTCCTTCAGAACATCTGCAACATATGATACGGAAAATTCGTGACGTGGCGTCGAGCGCGCGCGTGCCTATCGGGATGCGGGTTTTTCGTTTTGGCGTGCAGGATGGGAATATCCTGTTATTTGCTCCTCCACATATGTTTCGTGATCACATTATTGGTCTGGTGGGAGAATTCCAAAAACAATTAGTCAAAACATTCATATTGATTTTGCTTCCTGGCGTGATGGCTGGGGGTCAGATGGTTTACGCGTTGAACAATGGCTTACGCAAGGGTTGTCTTCAAGGTTTGCCGACGCGAGTGTTTGCGTGTTGCACTCACAGCACAATGGGGAGTGGAAGCGTACGACCATCTCGATGGATGACATACACGCTGAAACATTTGATCTTTTGATTGATGAAGCACAAAACGAAATTTTCATCCGCGGCAAACAATTTTCTTCAGAGGAGATTCCTTCCAAAAAGGCAACGATCGCACTACTCAAACATTTCATCCAACACAGAAACAAAATGCTCAAAAATACTGATCTGCCAACATCAAATTACGCAAAATATCGCAATGATCTTCAGGGAAAGTTGATAACTCCGCTCTCGACGCTAGTGAGGCAGGAAACCGAAAAATCTCTGGGAATCCATGTCACTGGCAAGCTCCACGCCTTTACTATTCGTTTTGATCCGCCAAAAGATCTGAATATTGGTATACTTCAGAAGCTGTAGAGAGATAAAAATAAAAAATGTCGCTCGGTTGAGCGATATTTTTTGTTTCTCAAAATTTTCAATAGATTTTACAGGTTGCTAAAGGCAAAATATTGATAGGAGTGAAGACGGATAGTCCGCCTTCCAAACAAGTATTCTTATCTCATTCATCTCATAGAGAGAATCGAGATAGTAATACGGAGGTGCTATGAGCTTTGAATTACGAAACTCTTTTTACCTCATTTTTTAAACCAAACCAAAGAA
>CAYJXK010000041.1:0-6205 GCA_964374115.1 uncultured Gammaproteobacteria bacterium | reverse complement strand
TTCTCGACTGCAGCCTCCCGTAGGAGTCTGGGCAGTGTCTCAGTCCCAGTGAGGCAGGTCACGCTCTCACGCCTGCTACCCGTCGTCGCCTTGGTGAGCTTTTACCTCACCAACAAGCTGATAGGCCATAGGCCCCTCTTCAAGCCCCTTACGGGATTTACATGCGAATGTCATATGACCCCGCATGACTATCGGGTATTAGTCCGCCTTTCGGCGAATTATGCCCGTCTCGAAGGTAGGTTACCAATGTGTTCCTCACCCGTTTGCCGCTCGTAATTCCCTTGCGGGAACACGTCGCACGACTTGCATGCCTTAAACACGCCGCCAACGTTCGTCCTGAGCCAGGATCAAACTCTCAATAAGAGTTTTAGGCTCAATAATCCTAAAAGACACATAACTCTCACGTGTCTGAAGGATCTATACTATATATTTTTGTTGAGAATAGACAGTTCTTATCTCTTAGATTTGTCACGTTTCTGATGGTAGTGACGCATAGGTATGCGTCACTGTTGCATGTGAATTGTAATGAGCGTCTCGCTTTTTTCTTCCTTGAGTAAAGAAAAAAGAGGAACAAAGTTACTCTTTTCTTTCTCCGTATCCTTACCACGCAATGCGGGGATATCTGGACGTAAGAAGATTCAATTGTTCTCCTCGCCTCTGGCGGATGCGGATACAGCTTTCCTATTGTACAGAAAGACCAATACCCTTGTCAAGAGGCATATATACTTCATGGGGATAAGGATGTGGACTACATATTCTTCCGCCACGCAACAATTTTCTTGTGATCCCCAGACAGAAGGACTTTGGGCGCACGCCATCGCCGAAACACAGCAGGTTTGGTGTATTGAGGATATTCCACCTGAACACTTTTTTTCTTACGATTTTTGTGCGTGGGCGCTAAGGCGCTGAGATCCCGGGGCGCTCGGATGTTGAACGTTTCTTCTAACAAAGATTCCTCATTCCCCAACACTCCTGGAATCAACCGAGCAATTGCTTCGATGATCACCAACGCACCGAGCTCGCCGCCGGCAAGCACATACGGCCCAATCGACACTTCTTCATCCACCATATAATCTGCCACTCGCTGATCCACCCCTTCGTATCGCCCGCACACAAATGTGATTTCTTTGAATGTTGACCATTCCTCCGCAAGCCGCTGATCAAATTGTCTGCCCCTGGGTGAGAGTAAGATCGTCATTCGATTTTGTTTTCTTGTTTTCTTGATTTTTTGTTTTTTTGTCAAAGCCCGAAGCGACGCAAGAGCACGATATATCGGCTCTGCTTTCATGACCATCCCCGGTCCTCCACCATACGGGGTGTCGTCCACAGTACGGTGTTTATCCGTTGTAAAATCGCGCAGATTGATCGCATTTACAGAAATAATTTTTTCTTTTTGCGCACGGCCGAGAATGGCCTTGGAACAATATGCCATGATCAAATCAGGAAATAAAGTGGTAACATTAATGCGCATATGAAGAGGTATCCTAGCTTATTTCTTCCCATCGATTATCGCCTGCTCAATATTCTTCGGACACTCCGCGTAATGAGAAAATTCCATCGAATAGCTCGCGCGACCCTGCGTCATGGAGCGAAGCGATGTGGCATAGCCAAACATTTCTGAGAGTGGCACAAGCGATCGAATCACTTTGGCTGTACCGCGGTCAATCATTTCTTGAATCTGCCCACGCTTGGCGCTTAGGTCGCCGACCACATCACCCATATAGCTCTCTGGAGTCGTGGCCTCTACTTTCATGATTGGTTCGAGAATGACAGGACGGGCATTTTTTGCGCCTTCTTGAAACGCAAAGCTGCCTGCCATTTTGAATGCGATTTCAGATGAGTCAACTTCATGGTAACTCCCGTCATAACAGGCAACCCGCACATCCACAACCGGATACCCGGCGAGAATGCCTCTATCCATGGCCTCACGGATTCCTTTTTGAATAGCAGGAATATATTCTTTGGGAATAATACCCCCTCGAATTTCATCGATAAATTCAAACCCTTCTCCACGAGCTCGTGGCTCGAGCCGGAGCCAGCAGTGTCCATATTGCCCACGCCCACCCGATTGCTTGATATATTTTCCTTCCGCTTCTGCCACCTGGCGAATTGTTTCTTTGTACGCGACTTGTGGCGCGCCCACATTGGCCTCCACGCCAAATTCTCGTTTCATGCGATCCACGATAATTTCAAGATGCAATTCTCCCATCCCAGAAATAATCGTCTGCAATGTCTCTTCGTCTGTATGCATGCGAAATGACGGATCTTCTTCGCCGAGTTTCTGAAGGGCAAATCCCATCTTTTCCTGATCTGCTTTGGTTTTTGGTTCAATCGCGATGTGAATCACCGGATCTGGAAAATCGATACGCTCAAGAACAACGGGCCGATCTTCGGTACAGAGCGTGTCACCGGTGCGAACATGTTTCAGCCCTATGGCCGCGGCAATGTCCCCGGAACTCACTTCTTCAATTTCTTCTCGCGTGTTCGCATGGAGTCGCACCAATCGACCGATACGTTCTTTTTCTCCTGTCGTCGTATTCAAAACATAACTCCCGGCTTTGAATGTCCCTGAATACACGCGGAAAAACACCAGTTTCCCCACATACGGATCGGTCGCGAGTTTGAACGCAAGCGCAGAAAGCGGCGCCGCGTCGTCTGGAACAATCTCTATCTTTTTTTCCGAATCCTGTGGATCTGCGCCAACAACAGGAGGAAGATCGGTAGGGGAAGGAAGATAAAATACCACTCCGTCGAGGACAAGTTGCACGCCAATATTGCCGAGCGCTGATCCACAAAATACCGGATACATGCTATCGTGAAGCACGAGTTCTCGAATGCCTGAACGAATATCAGAAATCGAGAGTGGAACGCCGCCAAGATATTTTTCCATGATCGTGTCATTGGCCTCTGCTACTTTTTCCATCAATATCCCGCGATATTTCGCGACGTCATCAAGCATGTCCTCTGGAATAGGAATCTCTACGAGATTGATGCCATGATCGCCTTCAAAAGTATAGGCCTTTTCTGTGATGATATCCACAACGCCGCGAAAACTTGATTCCATTCCAATCGGCAATTGAATGGCGCATGCTTTCTGTGACAACCGCTCGTGGATAGAGGTAAGGCTCATATAAAAATCAGCGCCCACCTTGTCCATTTTGTTTATGAAACACACACGAGGCACGCGATACTTGTCCGCCTGGCGCCAGACCGTTTCGGATTGAGGTTCGACTCCTTGAGACCCGTCAAACACAGCTACCGCTCCATCGAGAACACGGAGTGACCGCTCCACTTCAATCGTAAAATCCACATGACCCGGCGTATCAATAATATTGATGCGATACATATCAATTCCTTCTTCGACAATGGGTTTCCAAAAACAGGTGGTCGCGGCGCTCGTAATCGTGATCCCACGCTCTTTTTCCTGCGCCATCCAATCCATGGTTGCTTCTCCCTCGTGCACTTCTCCGATTTTGTGTTTTTTCCCTGTATAAAATAACACACGCTCTGTGGTCGTGGTTTTTCCCGCATCAATGTGTGCCATGATGCCAATGTTTCTCGTTCTTTCTAGGGGATATTCCCGAGGCATATAGATAGTACTCAGTTCTACTTCTTCTTCTTTCCAAACCGAGCAAAGTGCGCGAATGCTTTATTGGCCTCTGCCATGCGATGCACATCTTCTTTCTTCTTGATCGCCGCGCCGATTCCCTCGAGCACGTCCAACAACTCGGCAGAAAGTCTGTCGGTCATGGATGTCCCTTTTCTCGCCTTTGCGGCGACAATTAGCCAGCGAAATGCCAAAGCATTTTGTCTGCCTGCAGATACAGGAAGAGGAATTTGATAGTTGGCCCCACCCACACGCCGAGATCGGACTTCTACTTGTGGGCGAAGCCGTTCTATTGTTTCTTCAAAAAGTTGGAGTGAGGGCACTTTTCGTGTCGCGCCCACTTTTTCGAGCGCGCCATACACAATCTTTTGGGCCACGGTCTTTTTCCCTCTATCCATCACACAATTGATAAATTTCTCTAGCAATTCGCTTTTGAAAACTGGGTCAGGAGCAATGGTTCGTTTGTATTTGGATGATCCTCGGGACATATCACGGTGTGGGAATAAGTAGTAAAATGTATGCTACATCAATTTTTTGGTCGTTTCGCTCCATACACCGATCGACCTCGACGACGGCCTTCCACTCCCTGGGTATCATAGACGCCACGGACAATATGATAGCGCACACCGGGCAAATCCTTCACACGACCACCACGAATAAGCACGATCGAGTGTTCCTGGAGTTTGTGCCCTTCGCCTGGGATATACGCGATGACTTCGACACCGTTTGAAAGACGCACTTTGGCGACTTTGCGAAGCGCGGAGTTTGGTTTCTTTGGAGTCGTGGTATACACTTTGGTGCATACGCCTCGTTTGAATGGGCTTCCTTTGCGAAGATCAGTCTTTTTGCGATGCAAACTATCATACATAAATTGCATGGCCGGTGACTTGGACTTCGTCACTTTCTTGTGCCGTCCTTTGCGGATAATTTGATTCATTGTGGGCATACGTGATTGATGTGTTTTATTGCTACACTGTTATACTATTATTTGATTGTTTGATTGCTTACTCTGCTTGAACTCATAGCGAGTTTCCGTGTCTAATGCGCTCTCCCAAAAGGTCAGTAGGTGATAAAATGGTGAAGTGATCAGGTCAAGAGTGGAACGAGTATAATAAACAATCGGTTCTCTGTCAAGAACCTATCTATTCCTATCTATTCCAAGCCTTTTCAGCCGTATAGGCCTCTCCAGCATTTCGAGCCTTCTAGAGCTCATCTCAAAAATAATTTTGAGATGGACTCTAATACCCCCCGATAAACAACTGTAAGAAGAATCTAATAATGGGTTGGATAAGGGAGGAAAACATAAAAACAAAAATCAAAAGAAGAAAAAATCCATATCGTTCCAGATTCATTTTGAGTGTATCAAGCGAAGATGGAAACACGCTGAAGAGTACTTTTGAACCATCAAGGGGTGGAATAGGAACTAGGTTGAAGACAGCGAGGAGCACATTGGCATGCACGATGATAATGAAAAAAGAAGTAAGCGAAGAAAGAAATCCACTACGAACAAATAAACCGAACACGATCGCAAGTAAAAAATTGGACAATGGTCCAGCGAGCGCCACCCACGCCGGCCCCCATCGCTGATCTCGGAGATTATACGGATTGTACGGCACGGGTTTGGCGTACGCAAACATCATGCCGGTCGGGATAAGAAAGAGCGGAAGAAGAACAGACCCAAACAAATCAATATGCGCCTTTGGGTTCAGGGTCAAGCGTCCAGCATAGCGCGCTGTTGGATCCCCGAGCTGATCCGCCACCCATCCATGAGCATATTCATGAAGAATGGCGGAAAAGATTACAACGATGATAAAAAATATAGTGTCAGAAAACATAAATAAATTGCGATGTCTGTCGCTTGACAATGAAAGTAGATACCAGTATACTTATCGCACTTTTGTTTTGTGGAGTATACTCTATTTGAGTTTGTTCGTCAAAGCGGGTATCACCCTATCACTTCATCACTGTATCACTTGTAGCGTTTTCTGCCT
The DNA here is from genome assembly GCA_964374115.1 of uncultured Gammaproteobacteria bacterium. Taxonomy (GTDB): domain Bacteria; phylum Patescibacteriota; class Patescibacteriia; order Magasanikbacterales; family UBA922; genus CAYJXK01. The sequence continues at coordinate 607 of CAYJXK010000041.1, read as the reverse complement.
ATTACTTACCAACTGTTTTTATGGCCCGATCTTGTTCCCTGTGTGGAAAAAAAACTAAAAAAGCCGCAAACCGAAGTCACTCAAAAGTAAAGACACTCCGTGTGCAAAAAGTGAACCTGCAAAAACTGCATGGAAAAATGGTCTGCACCAGATGTTTTCGCACAACTGCCAAATCCATGCAAGGAGCGTGATGTACCGATCATTTTAGGACGTATGCGTTTGCTATCGGCGTTCACCTCTTTGAGAGGCAAACGCGTACGTCCTAAATTTATTTCTTCATTAACAAACAAACTCTCGAAAGGGAGTTTTTTGATTCTGAACTGATAGTGAGTTTCCGTGTATTATTCGCTTTGAAGAATGTCTTTGAGAAACGGAGGGACACGCCATCCTTTGGCCACAGGATCGCCAATATTCTCCCATACAATACCAAGAGTAGGATCGAGCTTCTGAATCGTATGACCAATATCAACAATCTCATGAATGCTATACTTCATGAGATTCGTATGTGGATGCGCAAGGAGATGATTCATATTGGTCGCAATTACTGAACGCAGTGCGAACCTACTTTGAACGGAACTGACCCGCCCCGCGGCTCCGCCCGCCTGAC
>CAYJXK010000040.1:0-6427 GCA_964374115.1 uncultured Gammaproteobacteria bacterium | reverse complement strand
AGGATTTTTTATGGTGAAGGGTGAGAAGGTGACCAAAATCATAGGTTGTAGTGTTGAGGTACGTGTTAAGAGTCAGTAGAAGAGCCCGTCAGACACGGAAACTCGCTATCAGTTCATAAAGATAAAAGCCAAGAGGACAAAAAAACAATCCCGACATGATCGGGATTGTTTTGGATGACGCGCTTATACTTCTTTTTCACAATCGCAGCCGCATTGATCGCAGGTGCCGCATTGTGAGCAGGTCTGGCTTTCCTCTACCTCCATGCCGCAAGACGTGCATTCTGTCATATAAGACAGTTAAAAATAAAGATATGGAAGATACGGGACAGTATAAAAAAATCGGAGACGCGTCGCAAGGGGGTGTTATCCACACTATGGCCAGATCGCAAGGATGACACCCATGATCAGAAGTAACACCAGATAATAGCCTGCCGCAATATGAAACCATTTCCATGGTTTATTTTCCCACAAAACACCACTACTGACTCTTAACACTTACCTTATCGAATACACTGTGATTTTGAGTTAGATTCGAAGCCCTGGAGCCGTAAAAAACCGCAGGTGTATCCGTAGATACAGTATGGCGTATCCCTTGTTTGCCTTTTTTTCATTTCCGGATTTTTCATCATCTCAGGAGTGAATCCCATGATCACCTCCATTGTTTGCCAAAAAGCGCTGGCGAATACCACAGCGCGCCAAGCACGATGCTTACGAGACCAGCGACGAGCACAGCGAGGTAGTTGATTTCCATATCAAATTAGATTAAGATGAAATATGATAAGCTCACACCTACAAAGTATGCCTGATTTTCAAGAATTGTGCAAAAAGGTGCAGGCGTTTGTGGATGAACGAAATTGGCAAAAATATCAAAATCCCAAAGATCTGGCATTGTCTGCCATGATCGAACTTGGTGAACTTTTGGAACATGTTCAGTGGAAGACGGATGAGGAGATACTCGAATATCTCAAAACACACAAAGAAGATGTCTCCGATGAGCTTGCAGATGTGTTTGTGTATCTTATTGAGTTCGCAAATGCCACTGGGATTGATGCGGGCGAAGCAGTCGAAACGAAACTCAAAAAGAACGCCATCAAATATCCCGTCTCTGAATTTTTTGGGAAGCACACGAATAAGAAATAGAAGTCTCCATATGAAAACACATTGTACTCCTTGTGAAGGAGGTGTCCCGCCTATCCAAGGTGGAGATATCCCCACCTATTTAGAACAACTGAAACTTGATTGGCAGGTAGTGGCTGGCAGAAAAATTCAGCACGAGTTTTCGTTCAAAGATTTTAAAGAATCGATGGTGTTTGTCAATCAGGTCGCTGACATTGCTGAACAAGAAGGTCATCATCCGGATATTTCTATTCATTACAACAAAGTGACTATTGCACTTTGGACACACGTGATTGGTGGACTCTCAGAAAATGATTTTATTGTGGCGTCGAAGATTGAAACGGCAATATGAAAGCATCAGATCTTTTCGTCAAATCACTTGAAAATGAAGGCGTAGAGTATCTATTTGCCCTGCCAGGGGAGGAGAATTTGGATTTGATGGAATCATTGCGACAATCGTCGATACGGGTTATTATCTGTCGCCATGAGCAAGCAGCCGGATTCATGGCCGCGACGGTCGGACGACTCACTGGGAGAGCAGGCGTTTGTTTGTCTACGCTTGGCCCAGGGGCTACCAATTTGGTTACGGCCGCCGCTCATGCGGAGCTCGGTGGTATGCCTATGGTGATGATCACAGGGCAAAAGCCGATCAAACGAAGCAAACAAGGACATTTTCAGATTGTACAGGTCACAGAGATGTTTCGGCCAGTCACAAAATTTACTAAGCAAGTCGTGGATGCGACCCGTATTCCTTCACTTGTCCGCGAAGCATTTCGCGTGGCCGAAGAAGAGCGCCCTGGCGTAACCCATTTGGAATTCCCCGAAGATATTGCAGCAGAAGAGACAGGCGAGGATGTCTTTCCTGTTCGGCCTGTGCGTCGTCCGATTGCAGAAGAAAAAGCCATCGGCCAAGCTGTCGAGATGATTCGTTCTTCTCGCGCCCCGCTTCTTCTCATTGGAGCGGGCGCCAATCGCAAACTCACATCCAAAATGCTTCGAGAATTTATTGATGAGATCGGGATGCTTTTTTTTAACACACAAATGGGCAAGGGAGTGGTAGACGAGAGACATCCATTGTATCTGGGGTGCGCCGCGCTCTCATCGAATGATTTTCTTCATTGCGCGATTGACCGATCAGATCTTATTATCAATGTAGGGCATGATGTCGTGGAAAAACCACCATTTGTCATGCGGCAGGGCGATGGGCGAAAAGTCATCCACATCAATTTTTATTCAGCACGGGTTGATGATGTCTATTTCCCTGATCTCGAAGTGGTCGGCGATATTGCGAATGCCATCTGGCAGATGAAAGAAAAATTGGGGAGGTGGGAAGGGGGTTTGGCCTGGGACTTTGAGTATTTTCAAAAAGTGAAAATTCAAATTGAAGAACATATTGCTCGAGACGAACGGAGTGATCAGTTTTCTTTGCTCCCACAACGAATCGTGCGTGATGTGCGGGCAATCATGCCAGAAGATGGCATCGTATCGCTCGACAATGGCATGTATAAAATTTGGTTTGCGCGTAATTACAAAGCCTATCAACCAAATACACTACTGCTCGATAATGCGCTGGCGACCATGGGTGCAGGACTCCCGGCAGCCATGGCCGCAAAATTGGTGTATCCAGATCGGAAGGTTGTGGCCATTTGCGGCGATGGCGGATTTATGATGAATTCGCAGGAACTGGAAACGGCCATGCGATTGCGGCTTGATTTGGTGATTGTTATACTGAGTGATAATGGCTATGGCATGATCAAATGGAAACAAGACGCGATGGGCTTTGAATCATTTGGATTAGATTTTGGCAATCCTGATTTTGTAAAGTACGCCGAGGCATACGGCGCGCAGGGCTATCGCGTTGAGAAAACAGAAGATTTTAGCCGTGTTCTTTCTGAATGTCTAGACAAAAAAGGAATACATCTCATAGACGTGCCGATTGATTATAGCGAAAATGATCGGGTGTTGACGAGAGAGCTGAAAGAAAAGTCTTGTTTATTATGATGTACGAAATACGAAAACTACGAAACATGCGAAAGTGTAAATTTGTAGTTTCGTATATTTTGTAGCTTTCGTATTTCGCACATATGTTAATTTCTAAAAATCCTGCAACCGAAGAAATCCTAGCCGAGTTTCCAGAACTCACGTCCGCCGAACTAGATCAAAAATTAGCAACCGCCCACAGTGCGTTTGAGTTGTGGAAAGAAACATCTTTTTTTCAGCGCAAAGAGAAGATGTTGAAACTGGCTGAGATTTTGAAAGCCAATGCTTTTGATATTGGGAGACTCGCGACCCTCGAAATGGGAAAACCGATTACTCAAGCAAAGGCCGAGGTCGAAAAATGCGCCTGGGTATGTGAGTATTACGCGAGCGAGGCCGAGAAAATTTTAGCTCGAGAAGTTATTGAGACTGACGCGTCAGAAAGTTTTGTGCAGTTCGATCCGCTTGGTATTATTTTGGCTGTCATGCCATGGAATTTTCCTTTCTGGCAAGTGATCCGGTTTATCTCACCAGCGGCCATGGCCGGAAATGTGGGCGTGCTCAAACACGCGTCCAATGTGCCGCAGTGCGGGATGAAAATTGAAGAGGTGTTTCATGAAGCCGAATTCCCGGAAGGCATTTTTCAATATTTGGCAATTGGGTCTGGCGCGGTGGAATCTGTCATTCGCGACCCACGGGTGAAAGCGGCGACAGTAACAGGCAGTGAATATGCCGGATCTCAGGTTGCCAAAATTGCCGGAGAAGAAATGAAAAAAACTGTGCTCGAACTGGGTGGTAGTGACGCGTTTATCGTTTTAGCGGATGCGGATAGTGATGAAGCGGCAAAAGTTGGAGCAGTGGCGCGGCTGATCAATACCGGTCAAAGTTGCATTTGCGCGAAGCGGTTTATTCTGGTGGAATCAATTGCTGAAAAATTTTTAGAAAAATTGAAGTGTCATTTTGAGACAGCGGTCATTGGCAATCCAATGGATGAAAAAACGACCGTCGGCCCGCTGGTGAACGCGGCTTCAAGAGAAACTATTGAAAAACAAGTCGCAGAATCAGTCGCGCGTGGAGCAAAAATTTTGACTGGCGGGAAACGAGTGGGAGAACGTGGCTATTTTTACGCGCCGACGATTCTTATAAATGTTATCAAAGGCATGCCAGCATACGACGAAGAAATTTTTGGGCCAGTGGCATCGGTGATTGTGGTTCATGATGAAGACGAAGCGGTGCAAGTGGCGAATGATTCACGGTTTGGATTGGGTGCGTCGGTTTGGACCGGTCCCGTAGAGACGCATAACAATGGAGACGCATGCAATGCGTCTCTACAAAAAATCATATCTCAAATCGAGGCCGGGTGTGTTTTTATTAATGGTCTGGTCAAATCTGATCCGCGATTGCCGTTTGGTGGTATTAAAAAATCTGGTTATGGCAGGGAACTGGGTTCTTATGGTATCAAGGAGTTTGTAAATATAAAAACCGTCTGGATTCGGTAGAGACGCATTGTATGCGTCTCTACAATAGTCATTTATGATTACAGAAGGAGGGCAACTGTATAGAAATAAATACCGTATCTCAAGCACCCGATTGGTCGGTTGGGATTATGGGTTGAGCGCCCATTATTTTGTCACCATATGCATAAAAGGTCGAGTATGTTTCTTTGGAGAAATCATAAATAAACAAATGAAGTTGTCACCTGTCGGACAGATCGTGTATCATGAAATACAGAAGACAGGGTTGATGAGGCCTGACATACAATTGGAACAATTTGTAGTTATGCCGAATCACGTACATTTAATTGTGCATATTACGAAAGACAACGTACAACAATCGATAGAATATAAAAATATTTTTGGACCGCAACGGAATAATCTCGCATCAATTATTCGAGGTTTAAAAGGGGCAACGACATCACGAATAAAAGCTGCATATGGGGAGGGATATTTTTCATGGCAATCCCGTTACCATGAACATATTATTCGTGACGAGCTCGAGTTTGGTAGAATTCAAAAGTACATCCAAGAAAATTCAGAAAAATGGGAAGAGGATGAGTTATTTGCCAACATATGACTAGACATATTAGATATATTTTTCTCGCTGTTTGTCTCGCGACTGTCGTCTTTACCCTTGGATTATCTTCTTTTCTCGTTGAACATTGTCTAGAGATATATTGCAATGTAGAGACGTATGGCAAAGAGATGCATAGCAATGGAGACGCATACAATGCGTCTCTACAGGAGGTGCATGCGTTGTCCGTACAGTCTGTTGATAATCCGCCTATCGAAATTCCGCGTTTCTCTCTCCTCGCTGTTGGCGACATGATGCTTGATCGCAGTGTCTATTTGCATACGCAAAAAGCCGGGGATTATACGTTTCCATTTGAAAAAATTTCTTCGTTCCTCGACGATTGGGATCTGCGTCTAGGGAATTTGGAAGGTCCAATTACCACCTCAAAGTCTGTTGCCAATGGCACCGGCGGAAATCGGCTCGTTTTCACCTTTTCCTCTGAGTTTGTGCAGCCGTTGCGTCAGAATTTTGAATTTCTCAGTTTGGCCAATAATCACACCACCAATTTTGGTAAAAAAGGATTGGATCAAACACGACAATTTCTTCGCGAAGAAAGCATCACATTTTTTGGCGATCCAAATAATTTTATCGGATTCATTTCAACAACTACCGAGAAACAAAATATCTCGTTCGCGCTCATTGGTTACCATCAACTTGTTGAGAAAGGATTGTCTGATGTGGTAGACGAGATTGAGCGGTTGGATCCAATCGTAGATGTAGTAATCGTCATGCCGCATTGGGGAAATGAATATGTGACCACGCATCCGTCGGCCGCGCAGAAAAAAGAAGCGCACGCGTTTATCGACGCTGGCGCCGATGTCATCTTTGGCGCCCATCCACACGTGATTCAGCCGATTGAGGAGTACAAAGACAAAGTTATCTTTTATAGTCTCGGTAATTTCATTTTTGATCAATATTTTTCCGAAGAGACCACGCAAGGACTCACCGTCGGAATGACAGTTACAAAAGAAGAAGACAAGCCGAAACTTTCATTTGAATTATTTCCCGTTGAAATCAGCAAACAAAGCCAGCCCGCGCTCGCGTCCGAAGACGTGAAAAAGAAAATTTTGGAGTCTTTGGCAAAGGTGTCGATTGTAGAGGAAGGGGCGAGGGAGGGGATAAGAGGAGGTATACTACGGTAATTGTTTATTCTAGCCATTAGAATACAGTTTTTCCTTATTCTAGTGACGGGATCAATATTAGAATAGTGCAAGTAAGATATAAACAAGTAATCTTATACTCTAAATTCACTATTTAGATAGTT
>CAYJXK010000039.1:0-6558 GCA_964374115.1 uncultured Gammaproteobacteria bacterium | reverse complement strand
AAAATTAATGGCTCATTGATTGTGATACGGTTACATTTTTAGATGACTAAATGCGTATGCTACCTGTGTATAATGTGAACCTATGGACAAGAGAGCGGCAAGAACGTACAGTACACGCACCCTATGTCTCATCTCCCTCACCTCATCCAAAATAAATCCCTTCTTGTTCTACGATCGCATTTTATACGAGCAATCAGAGAATTTTTTTGGTCCAAAAATTTTTTAGAAGTTGAGACACCCACGATCCTCAAATACCCCGGACAAGAGCCATACCTTTCTCCGATGGAGCTCACGATTCATAATGAAAAAAAAGGAAAATTCCCTGCTTTTTTACACACCTCTCCAGAATACACAATGAAAAAAATGCTGGCAGCCGGGTTTGAACAAATTTTTTCCATTTGCAAAATATTTCGTGATCATGAAAGTTTTGGAGGGCTGCATAACCCGGAATTTACCATGATTGAGTGGTATCGAGCGCATGTGGACTTTCATGCGATTATGAACGACTGTGAAGATCTCCTCAATTTTTTGAAACAGACAATGAGTGAAGTAAATACAGAATTGAAAATAAAAAAAATTGAACGAATATCCATGCGTGAATTGTGGCAACACTATATCGGCGTGAATCTTGATGACTATTTGGAAAAAGACGCGATGTTTCATCTCTCCCAAGAGCGTGGGCATACGCCGTCGAAAGATGAAGGATACGAAGATGTATTTTATCGAATATTTTTAAATGAAATTGAGCCAAAACTTACCAACCGAGGAGCGCTGATCATCCACCACTACCCTGCTCTTATGGCAGCGTTATCGAAATTATCTGAGATATATCCCGGGTATGCTGAGCGAGTCGAAGTGTACATCCATGGCATTGAAATCGCGAATGGTTTTAGCGAACTCACGGACCCTGACGAGCAACTTCGGAGACTTGAAGAAGAGCAGAAACAAAGAAAAAAACTTGGCAAAAAAGTCTGTCCGATTGATATGGACTTTATCGAGGGTGTAAAACATATGCCGCCGTCCGCCGGTATCGCCCTTGGCATTGACCGACTCTTTATGGCCCTTACTGGTTGCAAAAATATTGATGACGTGATAGCATTACCGGCATCTCAACTTTTTTGAGAATCAAGAATAAAAAATGATGCCTGAATTGGTTCATATCTTTAAATTCTTGATCCCCGATTCTCGAGTATGGGTGACACAACAGATATCAAAAAAGGCGCGGTGATCCGACACAATGGAGAGCTCTATGTAGTCACTTTTTTTCAGTTTGTGAATCCTGGAAAAGGTTCGGCATTCACCAAAACAAAAATGAAAGGTATTTCAAGTGGCAAATCGCTCGAGATTACATACAAAAGTGGAGAAAGTGTCGACACGGTCACAGTTGAAAGACAAAATATGCAATTTCTCTACAAGAATGGCCCGACCTACTCGTTTATGAATCAACATACGTATGAGACAGTGGATGTGGATGAGGAAATTCTAGGGGAAGATGCTGTATATCTCAAAGAAGGACTTGAGGGAATTGCATCTATATATGAAGAAAAAATTGTTGCCCTCCAGCTTCCGAAAAAAATAAAATATATGGTGAAAGAAGCGCCTCCTGCCACCAAAGGTGACTCTGCCGGGGGAAACGTCACCAAAGAAATTATTCTCGACAATGGACTGAAAGTGTACGGCCCGATATTTATCAAAGAAGGAGAAGAAATTCTGGTCAACACAGAAACCGGCGAATACGCCGGACGAGCGACAGAGGACTAAAAGCCTATTTCATCAGTCTCTTTCATCGCGAAAACCATACATTTTGAGCGAAAACCGCGCGGAGCGAGGAGTAATACTCAATAGTATTGCGACGAGCGATACACAGTTTGCAGCCAACAGGTATGATTTGCAGGAGAATATGGACTTGTGAGGCAGGCTCTCAACCCAATCTTGAAGCAAGAGCTCTTCTGTGATATTCTTGGATCTGCTCGGTGGTACGGTAGCCAAGTGGTAAGGCGCGGGTCTGCAAAACCTGTATTCGCGGGTTCGATTCCCGCCCGTACCTCTCATGCACTCTTTTGAGAGTGCGTTTTATATTTTCTCATGTTACAATGAACTCATAACGAGTTTCCGTGTCTGATGCGCTCTATGAACCAACAAAAAATCTTCATCATCATCGACGGCAACGCCATCATTCACCGTGCCTATCACGCGCTTCCTCCGATGACCACCAAAGACGGCACGATCGTGAATGCCGTTTTTGGCTTTACCTCCATGCTTTTTAAGGTTATCACTGACCTAAAACCAGAATATATCGCTGTGAGTTTCGACGTAGCCGGGCCAACATTTCGAGATACGCTCTACGAAAAATACAAAGCAACACGCGTAAAAGCAGACCAAGATCTCTACGATCAAATCCCGCTTGTCTATCAAATCGTAGAAGCGTTTGGCATCCCCATATTCACCAAACAAGGATTCGAAGCCGACGACGTGATTGCGACTGTCGTGACGAGAATGAAAAATAAAAAATCAGGAATAAAGAATATTATCGTAACAGGCGACATGGATTTGTTGCAGCTCGTGGACGATGATGTAATCGAGGTATATCTTCTTCGAAAAGGGCTCTCTGATATCGAACTTTATAATGAAAAAAAAGTAAAAGAACGATTTGGATTTGGACCCGAGCATGTGGTGGATTACAAATCACTCAAAGGCGATACGTCGGATAATATTCCGGGAGTAAAAGGTATTGGAGAGAAAACGGCCAAGGAGTTGATTGAAAAGATTGGTGGAGTTGAAGAAATATATCGGGAAATCAAAAGTAAAAAGCTAAAAATCAAAAATCTTTTTACACATACGGTGATACAAAAACTCGAACAAGGAGAACGAGATGCCCGTATGAGTAGAGACCTCGCGACCGTTCGACCCGATATCGAAGGGATTGATGTAGATATTGACGCATGCGACGTTAAAAAATTGAATACAGAAGGGCTGAAGAAAACTCTGACGAAGTTTGAATTCTTTTCATTAATCAAAAGAATTCCCGAACGAAGTGACTCACAACAGCACTCTAGCACTCCAACACCTCAACACGCAAAAAAAACGAAAAAAAAATCCATCACCGTGGTGGAAGAAAAAAATCTGGATGCATTTCTAAAGACGCTCAAAAATACAGATATGTTTGTGTGCAAAGAAGTGCTTTCCGGCAATGATCCTCTCACCAGTGATCTTTCCGGGCTCATTTTTTTAATCAAAAATCAACCTTATTTTGTGAAAAACAATGAGAAATCACTTTTTGCGATCGCGAAAAATGGTTTCTCTGACCCAAAAAAAAATCTGGTTGGCCACGACATCAAACAACTCGTGAAAGCGCTCACCTGTCATGGCATTGAAATACAAAACAAACTCTTCGATATCATGATCGCGTCATATGTTTTGAATTCGAATACGCGCGCGCATGATCTTCCGAATATTCTCATGCGAGAAATCGGTGTCGAGCCGGCCCCTTTGTCCACCCAAGGCAGTTTATTTGGGACAGACCCCCAGGCGCTTGCAGACGGCTTATTTCATCTCCCCGCTCTATACAAAAAATATACAGAACAATTGAAAAGCATTGATCACCAACATCTTTTTGACACCCTTGAGATGGCGCTCATTCCTGTGCTCGCGCACATGGAGCGTGCTGGCGTCTCAGTGGATGTTGATCTGCTTCGCAAACTTTCCAAAGAATTTGCTGATGAGATTAAAAAACTCGAAAAAAAAATATGGAAAGAAGCAGGCGCAGAATTCAATGTGGCCTCTTCGGTGCAACTGCGAGAAATTCTATTTAAACAAATAAAACTCCCTATGGACGGGATTAAAAAAGGAAAAACAGGATTCTCGACCGCAGCGTCTGAACTCGAAAAACTGCGCTTTCTGCATCCGATCATTCCTCTCATCGAGGAGCACAGAGAGCTCTCCAAACTACAAAATACATATGTGGACGTGCTCCCATCTCTCATCAACAAAAAAACAGAGAGAATCCACGCACGCTTCAACCAGGCTGTGGCCACTACAGGACGGCTCTCGAGCAGTGACCCCAATCTGCAAAATATTCCTATTCGAACAGAAACAGGAAAAAAAATTCGTGATGCATTTGTGGCAAAAAAAGGATATGCGCTCATCGCAGCCGATTATTCACAAATTGAACTTCGTATTGTGGCATCTCTTGCAAAAGACAAAAAATTAATCGAAATTTTTGAAGCCGGAGACGATGTGCATCGCGCCACCGCCGCGGCCATCAATGGAATACCGCTCGAAAAAGTCACCAAAGAACTCCGTCGCGCGGCAAAAGAAATCAATTTTGGTGTGCTCTATGGCATGGGCGCGTACGGGCTTTCATGGCGCGCAGGTATTCCACAACATGAGGCAAAAGAATTTATTGAAAAATATTTCAGAGAATTTTCCGGTGTAAAAAAATGGATTGATGCGACTCTTGCCTTTGCGAAAAAAGAAGGGTATGTGGAAACTATGTTTGGCAGACGTCGCTACATTCCAGAGCTCAAAGCGGATAATTTTCAACTCCGCTCTGCTGGTGAGCGCATGGCAGTCAATATGCCGATCCAGGGAACAGCGGCAGATATGATGAAAATGGCGATGATTCGTGTTTATGAAAACATACAAACAGTAAGACACAAAAACATAGATGTGCAAATGATTCTCCAGGTGCACGATGAGTTGGTGCTTGAAGTAAAAAAAGGGTTGGAAGATGGGGTAGCCGAAATGGTAAAAAAAGAAATGGAACATGTTGTGGATCTTCTTGTTCCTGTGATTGTTGATGTCCACGTTGGAAAGAGGTGGGGGGAGATAAAATAAAAACTCGCCCCTGCGGGCGAGTCTTGAATGATAGAAGAGCCCCGGAGAGAGCCTGAGAACACCAGATGCGAGACGCAATCAGGTTCTCTTTTCTCTATTGCCTTGTGGGCAACGAGTTTCCGGGGGCTGGAAGGTCCCAATCTGCAGAAAGAACACAAATCCGCAGTGGAACGGACGACAGGTGAGGGTGTGGAAAAAAATTCCACCCCCAAATCAATACCGATACCATTCCGGCTTGTACGGACCATTAGGATCAGTCCCAATATACGAAGATTGTTCTGGCGTAAGCTCAGTGAGTCTCACGCCGATTTTGTTGAGATGCAATCGCGCCACTTCTTCATCCAGTTCTTTGGGAAGCCGATACACACCGATGTCGTGCTGTTTTGTATTCAGTTGAATCTGAGCGAGCACTTGATTGCTAAAACTATTGCTCATGACAAAACTGGGATGGCCGGTCGCACAACCCAAATTAACCAAACGGCCTTCGGCCAACATGTATATTTCATTCCCATTTGGAAAAATATATTTATCAACCTGGGGTTTGATATTTATTTTTTGAATATCAACGCGACGGTCTAATGTCTCTATCTGAATTTCATTATCAAAATGTCCAATGTTGCACACAATCGCCTGATCTTTCATTTTTTCCATATGCTCGAGCCGAATGACGTCTTTGTTCCCGGTCGCGGTCACATAGATATCCGCTCGGCCGAGTGTATCCTCGACTGTCGCTACCTCGAATCCTTCCATTGAGGCTTGCAAGGCGCAAATCGGATCAATTTCAGTCACAATCACGCGACAGCCTTGTCCGCGTAATGCCTGCGCGCAGCCTTTGCCGACTTCTCCAAATCCGCACACAACCGCCACTTTACCGCCAAGCATTATATCCATGGCGCGATTGAGCCCATCGATAATAGAGTGTCTGCAACCATAGATGTTATCAAATTTACTTTTCGTGACTGAATCATTCACGTTAATTGCTGGAAATAACAGTTTCCTTTCTTTTTCAAATTGATACAACCGATGCACGCCAGTCGTCGTCTCTTCTGATACGCCTTTCACATTCTTTGCTACTTCGTGCCAATTTTTTTGACTCATGGTTTTCAATCGTTTCATGAGTTCTCGAAAATCCTCTCCTTCATTCGAATAATCTGTTTCAAGAAGACTTGGATCCCGCTCCACTTCAACGCCTTTATGAATCATAAGAGTCGCGTCACCACCGTCGTCAACGATAAGATCAGGGCCTTTTCCATTGAAATCCAACGCGCTCGCCACACACCACCAATATTCTTCAAGTGTCTCGCCTTTCCAGGCAAATACAGGAATATCGGCCTGCGCGATCGCGGCCGCCGCATGATCTTGCGTGGAAAAAATATTACAACTGCACCATCGGATATTTGCTCCCAGCACTTTTAATGTTTCAATCAAAACCGCAGTCTGAATCGTCATGTGCAGACTGCCGGTGATGTTTTTGCCTTTGAGCGGCTGGTTTGGCGCGTACTTTTCCCGAATTGCCATAAGCCCTGGCATTTCTTTTTCCGCGATTTCAATTTCTTTACGGCCCCAGTCGGAGAGCGTGATATCTTTGATTTTGTAATCGGTATTCATAGTTTGCGTATCTTAACCCTTTCTTTTTCTCCCGTCAATTCCTACTGACTCTTAACACGTATCTTAACGAATACACGGTATGATTTTGAGTCAGATTCGAAGCCCTGGAGCCGT
>CAYJXK010000038.1:0-6639 GCA_964374115.1 uncultured Gammaproteobacteria bacterium | reverse complement strand
CTTAAACCCTGTCTCACAAGTCCATATTCTCCTGTAAATCATACCTGTTGGCTACAAACTGTGTATCGCTCGTCGCAATACTATCCAGTATTACTCCTCGCTCCGCGCAGTTTTCGCTCAAAATTTATGATTTTCGCGATGAAAAAGACTGATGGGACAGGCTGTTAGTTTCTTTCGGCTTCTTTGGGTGTAAAAAAACACCTATGAATGCTCCTATGATAGCAGAATACAGCATGGACGTCAAGACAAAAAGAGATTTGACAAGCGGCAATGACCACAGGGCAAAAAAAACACCAATTGGAAATAAGAGGGAGTACACGAGATCAGCTTTTCTCAAACCCACTTTTCGCTTTCGATAATCGTGATATATTTCTAAGAATAACCACACCCCGACGATCGCGGGACCAAGGATATCATACCGCTCTCGAAGATCAAACCCATAGAACATGATATTGATCACTCCTGGATAATCAACAGAAGGATAGAGGAGTTTCAGGATTCGATCTCCTGTCATCCCACGGACAAATACTTGATACAAAAGCACAAAGACGAGAGCCTGAACACCGAGAACAAGTATTTTTGCCCAGGGCGAGACATGGGATTTGCGCAAGAGCCGACGAATTTCTTGTTTTTTGAGGACCTCATCGCGCGAGAACTCCTTCTCAATTTTTCTTATTGATTCCTGAACCTCATCATTCTTCATCTTGTTGCTTTCAGAAATGATAGAAAAAGGCAGAAGCACGGTGCGCAGCCCAATCGTCAAAAGAATGACTGCCCACCCTAAATTCTGTTGTGCCCAATTATTATAGAGCCAAATCAGAACATTGAAGATCGGCTGATACAAAAAATCATGCCAAAGTGTGGAGAACATATGAGAACAGCATAACAAAAAAACACAAAAAACACAAAAACTAGTCACTTTTTTCTTTGCCTGCAACTCTGTGGGCCATATCTGACCGTTATGAATTTATATCCAACTCCCACTCCTCCGCTTTTTCTATATATTCATCTTGGATCTTCGGAAGGTGCGCTTTGGCCGCCTGATATTCATTTGGAATTGCCCCTTCAAGAATTGCCTCCTCAATGGCTTTTTTTATTCTCCCCACAGTGGGGCCAGCTTTGAGTCCGCAAATCTCCATAATTTCTTCTCCCCGCACAGGCGATTGAAACGCGCGCAGATTATCTTTCTCAAAAGTGAAAGTAATGCGCTCCTCCAGCCGATCATAGTTCCCCAGTCGTCGTTCCTTTTTCTTTTGATTCCCTGTCGTAATATCAGCTCGGCACAAAATAAGAAGATCGGGAAGGTCATCGCCAACACTCACAATGAGTCGCCGTACCGCGCTATCGGTAATTTCCTTGTCCATAAGCGCGATCGGTTGCAAATGCCAGCGTACCAGTTTTGCCACATATTGAATATCACCAAGAGACATTTTGAGTCGCCGACCAATTTCTTGCACCATTTTTTTTCCAAGATGTTCATGCATGTCAAATGTCCAACCCCGTCCACGAATAAATTTCTTTGTCCTGGGTTTTGCAATATCATGTACTAATCCCGCGAATCTAAGGAGTGGCTTGTCTGATCGATCGGCAATGTTATCAACAACCGCAAAAGTATGGGAAAGATTGTCTTTGTGCGCGTATCCAAATACTTCTTCGACACCTGCAAGCGCGCCAATTTCTTCAAAAAACTCATCCAAAACTCCTTGTTGATACAACGCCCACAGCCCTACCGACGGTTTTGCTGTGGCAAGAAGTTTCATGAGCTCTTCCTGAATGCGTTCCGCAGAAACAATATGAAGACGAGCGCGATTCCGATGCATCGCCTCTTTTGTCTTTTCTTCAATCGAAAATCCAAGTTGCGCAGAGAATCTCGCGGCTCGAAGTATCCGCAATGGATCTTCTGAAAATGTCTCATCCGGGTCGCGTGGTGTGCGAATACAATGAGCTTCGAGATCCTTTTTTCCCAAGAATGGATCAATGAGTGGACCGCGCTTTCCATCTTTTTTAATCATGCGAGCCATGGCATTGACCGTGAAATCTCGACGTGAAAGATCTTCTTCAAGTGAAGCGGACGCGACTTTTGGTTTTCTCGAACCTGCTTCATAGGATTCTGCTCGTGCGCCAGCAAATTCAATTTCGAGTGTTATCCTCTGTGTTGTGCCTGAAGGTTCTTCTTTTTTTTCAAGCGTCAAGCCTACACCTTGTTTGAGCGTTACTGTCATTGTTTCTCGTGGTTCTTCTTTTTCAAAGATCAGATATCGAGCGGTATCAAATTCTTCAAATACTACCAGTCTCCCCTGTTGTTTCATCTCTTGATCAAACGCTCGAGCAAATGCGATCCCATTTCCAAAAACCACGATATCTATATCCTGTGCGTGTGTGTCAGAAAGAAATTCATCACGCACAAAACCACCGACGACTGCCGATGGTGTGCCGAGGCGAGCGGATACCCGAGCAATGGTTTCGAAGAGAGAAGAAAGAGTGTCATTCATAGCACAATCAAAACGATAAGGAGAATCCCGATCATCACTCTGTACCACACGAACGGCATGAAGCTCCATCGAGAAATAATAGACAAACAAAACCGAAGCGCAAAGAATCCACTGAACGCTGATGCGAGAAACCCAACGACGAGTGAGACAATGCCGCTATCAAGTGTCCCCTCCCCAAGGAGATCTTTTATCGACGCCATACCGGCAAGAAAAATGATCGGGATACTCATGAGAAATGAAAACTCTGCCGCACTTGCTTTATTGAGACGCGCGAACAATCCCGCACTCATTGTGATTCCCGAACGACTCGTCCCGGGAATAAGGGAGATCGTCTGCATGATTCCAATGAAAAGAGCGTCTCGCCATGTGAGAGAAGAAAGTGTATGCTGCCGATTCACATGCGCGCGCTGATACAATTCCGCGATTCCCAATATGATTCCCCACACAATCAAACTTCCTGCCACGATCCAAGGAGAACGCGTAGATTGTTCAATCCAATCGCTGAAAAAAAATCCCACGATCCCTGCAGGAAGAATGGAAAGCAGAAGCAAGAAGGCCACACGGCGATAGCGCTTGGGATGTTCCCCCATTTCCCCTCCTATCGAAAGATCCACATGAATACCCCGATCCAAAAAAAAGAGACTGCGGAGCATAATCCAGAGTTTTTTACGGTAAAAGAATATCACTGCGGTAAGGGTTCCAAGATGGACCACTACGTCAAACGCAAGGCCTTGATATTTCCACCCAAAAAGAATCGGCACAAATATCAAATGTCCAGAAGAAGATACAGGAAGAAATTCGGTTAACCCCTGGACAACTCCAAGCACAGCAGTCTGCCATATTGACATATGGCAATATTATAGAGAAATTTCAGTAAAAAAACAAGGATCACGCGTAGCAAATATTCAACCTTTTTGCCAACTCGGAGATGAAGCTACTGTTTGAGCACCAGACACCGCTTCAGGCGCTTGACAAATATGTCCGAGCTGTGTATACTTTTGCCCTCAGTGATTCCTGAGGTGCAAAGGAGTGAGCACATGAGGAAAAGGGTCGTCTTTTTGGTCGAGTTCGAGGGATATCTCCGATGTCTGTATCGGAGGTTGCTCGGCAACGGGTTCGAGTACCATGAGGCCAGTGATGGCCTCGAGGCGCTCAAGATGCTCGAGACCATGGAGTGCCCTCCGCACGTGATGATCGTGGATGGCCGCATGGGAAGGATGGACGGGCCTGAGTTCGTGGCCAGGGTTCGCAATAACCCGAAGTACAGCTCGACCCAGATCATCGCCTTGCATGGAGGCTTCGTCTCCTTTGACGCGGCTCTCATCAATGCCGAGATCTTCAAGGGAAGCGAGAGGACCATGGATCTTCGGGCGACTGTTGTATCCTTGATCGGCAACTAGTCCGAAAGGCACCTCCTCCTCTACAACTCGTAACTCTGGCAGTAACCCTCGCTCCTCTGCAACTGGAATTCTCCCGCGAACACGGGAGGGACATGGGCTCAGGAAATACTGCTGGTAACCAAGTACAACAGGAATCAGTGATCGAGAGGGCGTGGTTTTGTCCGGTAAACCCGCCCTCTCACCCTTACATTTCTCAAAACAAAAGAAACCCGAAAAGGATCTCTTTTTATTTTGTGTACAAAACATGTGAAGATCCTACACCAAAAATCGCCGAAGATTTTCTGACCGATTTGTCTCCTCCCATGGAAATCCATCTCTTCCAAAATGCCCGTACACCGCTGTTTGTTTGTAGATCGGACGCAAAAGCTTCAATTCCTCAATGATGGCTTTGGGTCGGAAATCGAATGTGCCGCGCACCGCTTCCTCGATCCGCTCTTCTGCTGTGTTGCCTGTCCCAAAAGTGTTCACCAAAATACTCACTGGCTGCGCCACGCCAATCGCGTATGCGACCTGTATTTCACATCGGTCCGCGAGTCCAGAAGCAACGATATTTTTTGCCACATATCGCGCGTAGTACGACGCCGACCGATCTACTTTGCTTGGATCTTTGCCAGAAAAGCAACCGCCGCCATGACTTCCATGTCCGCCATAGGTATCCACAATAATTTTGCGGCCTGTAAGCCCGGCATCACCCACAGGGCCGCCGATCACAAAAAGCCCTGTTGGATTGATGAAGTACTTGGTATGTGCATCAATCCATGCCCCGCACACCGGTTTTACAATTTTTTCAATAACATCTCGACGAATTGTTTCAAGATCTGCTTCCGGGTGGTGTTGTGCAGATACGACCACCGTGTCAATGCGCACTGGCTTCCCGTCTTGATATTCGACCGTGACTTGCGATTTTCCGTCAGGTCGAAGATACCATATTTCTCCGTCTTTGCGTGCCTGTGCGAGCCGACGCGTCAGTTTGTGCGCGTAAAGAATGGGCATGGGCATGTATTCTGGCGTTTCATTGGTTGCGTATCCAAACATGAGTCCCTGATCCCCAGCGCCCTGCTCTTTGTGCAATCCTTCTCCTTCATTGACGCCTTGAGCTATATTTGAAGATTGTTCAGAAATCGCGACAAGAACACCGCAGGTGCTTCCCTCAAATCCATACTCTGGTTTGTCATATCCGATTTCTAAAATGGTCTGGCGAACAATTTTTTGAATATCCACGTATGTGCGGGTCGTGACCTCTCCTGCCACCACGACAAATCCTGTTTTTGTGAGACATTCAACTGCCACTCGCGATTCTGGATCGTCTGCGATCATGGCATCAAGCACCGCGTCTGATATCTGATCACAAATTTTGTCCGGATGCCCCTCTGTGACTGATTCTGACGTAAAAAAATAGCGTCCTGGCATAGAGATAGAATCCTTATGAAAATAAATTGATCAGACTATATCCTACCCCAAAAGAAAAGGCAAGAAAAAGAAATCCTAAAAATTTTGCCGCTAACGCGCGCTTTCCTTTACCCCCACTATGCGCCAAATGCCCTTTTCGAAGCGCTTGAATGCAGATAAGCACCACGACAAGGAGTTCCGCGCTGATAAACACCCCGCCCACGAGATTCATGGCCGTGGTGAAATGAGGTAAACCGAGCGTGAGAATCAACAGAGGAACACCAGCGACGATTGAACTCGCAATACTTCTCTTGACATGATAATCCCACATCAGTGAATCTCGAAGCGCGACACCAATAAAAAGAAAACTGGTTCCCATAGAAAGAATAGCAAATATATTGGCGAGCACATACATCGTAGAACCAATCGTTGCTCCGAGCCCGATAGTCGCGATCTCTGTCGTGCCTCTCCCGGTAACTCCGACGACAGTAAGAGAAAAAAGGATGTACAACGCGATCACAATACTGCTTGAGACAATAATCGCTTTTTTGAAAGTGGCCTCTTTGTGACGCAATAAACTATGCGCCTCTGGAATCGCGACCACGCCATGAAAAGAAAACAAGACAATGCCGTATGGAATAAGAAGCGTTTTCCAATCAAGAAAGGAAAAATGAGACGGAATAATGTGGGGAGAACTGAAAAATGCGATGAGGAGAGTGATAATTCCAATCCCTAGAACACAAAAAACTTCAATCGTTTTGACGGTTCGAAGTCCGAGATAAATAAGTGTGGATGCAAAAATAAAAAACAGAATGCTCCAGAGCCGTGGATTTCCGGAAAACATGGCCGCGAGCGATTCACCTTCTCCAACAAGATAGACCACGAGAACGCCAAAAAGCAGAAGGTATGCCAAAATCGTCATGATGATGCCACCTGTTTTTCCAAGATATTTTCGCGCAAGTCCCACGAGTTGCAATGGCTCTTTGGTGTGGATCGCGACATATCCGAGGACAAGATTGAGGCCCATCATGAGAAGCCCGAAAACAATGAGGTAGAAAACTCCAATCACCGCTCCGACTTGTGCGATCGCGTATGGCAATGCCAGAATCCCTGCGCCCACCGTACCGCTTATAATGATGGCTACTCCTTCGAGGAGTGATATTTGTTTTCGAAAAATTCCTTGGTGCTGTACCAAGGATATATCTTCGTCAAGGCGTTGATAACGGGGCATAGTACTCGCAGTATATCATATGTTTGGTTGACGTTCCATGCTTTTTTTTCTATACTCGCCGAACGCGCGCCTAGCTCAGCTGGTTAGAGCATCTCGTTTACACCGAGAGGGTCAGGGGTTCGAATCC
>CAYJXK010000037.1:0-6693 GCA_964374115.1 uncultured Gammaproteobacteria bacterium | reverse complement strand
AAGGCGAAAACTATTTCGCATGGAAAGAGTTTTTCCAAAAAATCGGCTCTAACCCTGAAATCAAGGACAAAACGCTTTCATGCAATTGGGGGGAACTTTGGGATTTCGTCCGCTCCGCCAAGGGCGGAGTCGGGGCACACAGCGCGTTTTTTGCTTTGCAAAAAACGCCCCGCATTTCTAATTTCGCAAACGTTTCTCTTGGTGGACCTGAGGAGAATCGAACTCCTAGTCTCCTCCATGCCATGGAGGCGCGATAACCATTACGCTACAGGCCCGTGCATTTCATTTGCCCGTGTATGCTAATAAAGAAAACAAAAAAAATCAAGAAAAAGAAATGCCTGAGGCAACCCCAAGCATAAAAAAATACTTGGAATCGGCACCACTCTGTATTGTCAACCATCTGGTGTCTATGCCATAATACAAAAAATATGCACCTCCAATACAATCCCAACTACATTCATCATCAAAGCATGCCCCATACCGCGCTGATTCGAGAAGGAATTTTTGGCATTGAAGACGGCATGGTATCCACATTGGGTTCACTCACTGGTATCGCGGCGGCAGTGCGGGATCCATTTACCATTCTTCTTGCGGGGTTTGTCATTATTAGCGTGGAATCCATTTCCATGGGTGTCGGATCGTATATATCTTCCAAATCAGAAAAAGAAATCAAAGAAAGGAAATTATCCGAAGAAAAACAAGAACTCAAGGATTTCCCGATAGAAGAAAAAGAAGAATTGATCAACATGTATGTGGTAGACGGATGGAGCAAGCATCTTGCGAAAGAAATGGCCGAAGAAGCAGCCAAAAATAAACATCTCTTTCTCAAAGAAATGGCCTATCGAGAGCTGAAAGTTTTTCCAGATGAACTCGAATCACCACAAAAAAATGGCCTCATTATGGGGAGCGCGTATATTATTGGTGGCATGATCCCGCTCACGCCATATTTACTTTTTCCGCTCTCCACTGCCATTGTCATTTCGATAAGCGCGACACTTCTTGGCCTGTTTGTGGTTGGCGCTCTCACAACCAAATACTCCAAACAACGGTGGTGGAAAGCTGGCCTTGAAATGCTCCTTTTGGCAGGTCTTGCCGCGCTCATCGGGTATATCGTCGGCCAGGTGGTAGACAATTTCCTTCTTCGAAGACGATAACATCGCGCTCTATGCGGCATCGCAATTCGCTCCTCGCGGTCAGTATAACCATTATTGGAAGCGGCATCGTGGGGCTCTTTACCTACACGCAAAACACGTTACCGACGATCGTGATCAATGAAATTGGCGCGTATCAAGCATCGGATCATGAATGGATCGAAATTATCAATGTCGGAACAGTCCCGATAGATATGACGGGATGGACATTCGTGGAAGATGACACGCACCATGGATTGACGGTATTTAAAGGCGCTGATGCGGTGATTGATCCGGGAGAAATCGCGATCATAGCCGAGAAAGCAGACGTGTTTCTTGTAGATTATCCGACTGTGACGAACACGATTTTTGATAGTTTCTGGGGTAATCTCAATGAAAGCGGAGAACTGATCGGGCTTGCGGATGCCAACAAGACGATCATAGAACAATTTGTCTATGCCACCGCGCCGAATACATCACTGGAGCGATTGAGCGCGACAAGCGCGGTGTACACGAATGAAAATTGGAAAGAGCATCCGCAATCAAATAGTGCAGGCAAATCCAACTATTGGACCGAAACGCAACCTGCCCCGATCATAGAGTCTGCAAATCAACTTCCGATCGCATCATTTATGACAAGCTCGACCGCGATCGTAAGTACCTCCATATTTTTTGACGCGCGCGCATCCATTGATCCAGATGGAGACATCATTAGTTACAACTGGAATTTTGGTGATGGGACACTTGGGAGTGGATCCACGACCGCGCATGTGTATACCGCATCGGGGACACTGGATGTCACGCTTACCGTGACAGACAACATGAACGGCAACGCCTCGATATCGCAAGCGCTCGCCATCCTCGACGATGCCCTCATTGCGACGTCCTCCATGACTTCTTCCTCTCTTTTCGCACCTTTCATCAAAATCAATGAAGTGATGCCAGACCCAGCAACCGGCACAGAGTGGATTGAGTTGTATTCTCTTTCAACTTCAACAATCAATCTTACGGATTGGACTCTCTCAGATAGTATCGGGACAATCGCGACAATAAGTGGCGCCATATCACCACTCGGATTTCTTGTGGTCGAAATCCAAACAAACAAATTGAATAACACGGGCGACAGTATTGTGCTTCGTACTCTCGATACCACACTCGCCGATCAAATCGCCTTTGGAGATCATAATGATGGAAATATAGTGGATAACGCGCCAAAAACGACAAAAGGCAACACACTCGCGCGAAACATAGATGGGATTGATTCAAATACTGACAAGAGCGACTTTTTGGAAACCACGACGCCAACAAAAGGCACGGCCAATATCATCACTCTCCCTCCACCACCTCCTTCCCCCCCACCGCCTTCGAATAATAGCGGTGGAAGTGGAGGTGGAGGCTCACCGCCTCCATCGAGTTTCATCTCTGGAGCGATTGTAATCAACGAACTCGTTTCTGACCCTGCTGACGATGGAGAAGAATTCGTCGAGCTATACAACACCACTGCCTCAACCATTGATCTGTTTGGATGGGCGATCGAAGATGGAGCGAAAACAAAAACATCCCTTTCTGGTAGCATTACCCCCAAAGGGTTCTTGGTAGTGCATGAACCAAAAGGAAACCTGAATAACGCAGGTGATCTTCTTGTATTATTTGATGGGATAGGAAAAGAAATAGATCGCATGAGCTATGGCAATTGGAATGATGGAAATCTCAACGACAATGCGCCTCTCGCTAGAGATCCACTGTCCCTCGCGCGTCTCGTGGACGGAAAAGATAGCGGGAACGACGCGGTGGATTTTGCTCTCACAACAACAATCACCAAAGGAAAAACAAATAGTATTGTGCCTCCGACTCCAACATCCACGACCGAGACAGGAAAAGTGCTTGGAGTAAAAATAATAACAGGATCAATACGCATCAACGAACTTTTTCCAAATCCGGCCGGACCTGATACAGAAAAAGAATTTATCGAACTGGCAAATACGACATCCTCAACGATTGATCTCTCTTTTTGGAAATTGGAAGATACGGTCACCACATTTACATTTGGAGAACATCAAAAAATTCCCGCTTATGACTTTCTTGTTCTCAAACGAGGCGCGACATTCATCGCATTGAATAATAATGGGGAAGAGACGATACGCCTTCTCTCGCCTGATGGCACGCTTGTGGATGCAATAACATACGAAGATCCAGTTGAAGAAGGCGCGAGTTTTTCTCGCGTCAACACCACAGATTGGAAATGGAGCAAAACACCGACGCCTGGAAAAAAGAATGTCATGAAAAAACTGTCCCCTATCACCAAACCCGATCCATCGCCCGTCGGCGGATCTCCACCGATTGAATTTCTCCAAAAAATGATCATCTCTGAAGTGTTCCCGAATCCTGTGGGGGAAGACACAGAAGAATTCATCGAACTCTACAACCCAACCCCATACCCGATAGACCTGTCTGGTTTTATACTTGGTGATCAGAGCAAAAGCAATCGCTATACCATACCCGATGGCACCATACTCGAAGGAATGCTCTATATGGTTTTTGCGCGCAGGGATACAAAGATCGCGCTCAATAATGACGCGGATGGGGTGCGATTGCTCTCACCTGATGGTGTCGTGATTCTGGCCATGACATATGATCATGCAAAAGAAGGATACACATTTGTCCCTGGTGAAAACGGCATATGGACGCTGAGTGGAAAACCAACACCAGGAAAACAAAATACAACCATCGCATTCGCATCAGAAGAAAAAACAACGGCATCGAAAAAATCCAGTGGGTCATCGCAAACGCCAGTCATAGAAACTACCATCGAAGAAATTCGCAATTTTCAAAAAGGCGATCGCGTGCGATTTTCTGGTATTGTGTTAGTAGAGCCCGGAATTTTGGGATCACAATTTTTTTATCTGGGAGCGCTTACGAACTCGTCGCCAAGTGGCATCCAAATATACTTGTACAATAGGCAATTCCCTGCTCTTCTCACTGGCGATGTCGTCTCTGTGACTGGAGAAATCTCCGAAGCTCAAGGGGAGACGCGTGTCAAAGCCAAGGCAGGATCTGATATTCAAATATTGGAACACAATGCGCCGCTTACGCCAATGCCCATAGATATTATTCAAATTGACGAAGCAGTCGAAGGCGTCCTCGTCGAAGTGGCCGGAGAGATTACCGAGCGAAGCGCATCTGGCTGGTATCTCGATGATGGGACAGAAGAGATCAAAGTCACGCTGAAAGCATCAGCGGGAATCAGCAAAGAGGGCATCACGCTCGGAGACCAGATCACGCTCACTGGCATTGTAAGTGAATCCAACGGCGCTTATCGGATCCTGCCCCGATCATCGGAAGACATTGAAAAAATAACTGAGAGGGAAAACGAAGACAAGATGCCGCAAGTACTCGGAGAAAAAATCACATCAATACCTTCGCTCACGCGCACCTATCTTATCACCGCGGCTGGTGGCATCACAGCAATCGCTCTCGGCCTTCTTGGCAAGTCGCGTGGAGCGCGTGACCTGGCATTTATTCGAAGACAAATAGAAAAGATACGATCCAGAATGAAAAGAAAGTGATAAGATGATATACTACTCCATGTTATGGGAGAAAATATCTTCTTGCACACAAGCATCTTGCTTGCGATGACAGTGAGCATCGCTTTTTTGGTTCGGCTCCTGCGCCAACCGCTCATAATTGCCTATCTCGTCGCAGGCATCATCGCAGGCCCACTGTTTCTGAACATCACACACGGCAACGAGTCGCTATTCAACGCGTTCGCGCAATTTGGCATTGTGCTTCTTCTATTTGTCGTTGGGCTCAGTCTCAATTTCGAATACATCAAACGCGTCGGGCGTGTGGTTCTCATCGGTGGCATCATTCAATTCCTCATCACTGCTCTTTTCGGATTTATCATCATGACCGGGCTTGGATTTTCTCTCGTGTCATCTGTGTTTGTGGCAATCGCGATTACCTTTTCGAGTACCATCATTGTCATGAAAATACTCGGAGACAAGCGCGATCTCGAAACCGTGTACGGCCGCTACGTGATTGGCCTCCTTCTTCTCCAGGATGTGATGGCTATCATCCTTCTTCTTTTCCTCAACACCAATAATACAACGCTCCCCTGGCAATCCATCGTGCTTCTTATTCTGGGGAAAACGTTGCTTCTTGGTGTGTTTGTCTATGTTATATCCCGATTTTTGCTCCCCAAAATCATGGATCGAGTCGCCAGCTCGACTGAACTCTTATTCATCTTCACCATCGCATGGTGTTTCGGAATAGCAAGTCTTGTGTACGCGTTTGGATTTAGCGTCGAAATTGGAGCGGTCATTGCCGGCATATCGCTTGGCGCTTCACCCTATCAGCGAGAAATCGCGAGCCGTATTCGCCCACTCCGCGATTTTTTTCTCGTGCTCTTTTTTATTGTGCTTGGAAGCCAGCTTCAGCTCGTCAATATTCGAGGAGCCCTTGTGGCTGGGGTTATTATCGCGCTCTTCGTCCTTATTGTGGAACCGGTGATACTCTATCTCATCATGAGAAAACTGAAATATACTCGACGCAATGCATTTCTTGCAGGGATCACAGTAGCCCAAATCAGTGAATTTGGATTTATTCTCGCGTTCAAAGGCCGCGAGCTCGGGTATCTTCCGGGCGTAGAACTCGAAGTGCTCACGATTGTGGCGCTCGTGACTATCATGATCTCTTCCTATCTTATTGAACACAATGAAACCCTATATCGAAAATTAATTCCGATCTTTCGATCATTCGGCCCGGATCGACATCAGGAAAAAGACATGCAAGGAGCATCCTACGATGTCTTTGTATTCGGCTATCATCGTATCGGTTGGAAAGTATGTGAAGCCCTTCAAATCAAAAAAGTATCATTTGCCGTAGTGGATTATAACCCAGACGCGATTCTCAAATTGAAGCACCGCCATATTCCTGCCTCATACGGCGATGCCGCGGATATCGAATTTTTGGATTCTCTGCCGCTTGCAAAAGCAACACTGGTCATTTCGACACTTCCACAGCCAGAAGATCAGCTCACCCTCATTGAGTACATTCGACATCATAATCCCACATGCCTCATCATCGGCAATCTCTATCACAAACAATTCCTCAATGACTTTTATGCCGCAGGGGCCAACTATGTGATCATGCCACATCTGGTCGGCGGCAATTGGATTGAGAGCATTCTCGCGAGCAAACCCTGGACCAAACAAACGTTTGCTCTTTTGCGAAAAAAACAGAAAAACGAACTCAAACTTCGATTCGCGGCTGGGATGAATGGATGAGTACAATAGAACTGCCTCGCAGTCCGCCATCTGGCGGAACGAGGTATCGGCTCGGGATATTCGGGCGTAGGCGAATAAAAAGTAGGGGAATAAAAACTTGACAATTTTTTCCTTGTCCACGAAA
The DNA here is from genome assembly GCA_964374115.1 of uncultured Gammaproteobacteria bacterium. GTDB lineage: Bacteria > Patescibacteriota > Patescibacteriia > Magasanikbacterales > UBA922 > CAYJXK01. The sequence continues at coordinate 154 of CAYJXK010000037.1, read as the reverse complement.
GGCTTTTACAATGTTTTCTTTTTAAGCATCATTGCATTTATCGCCACAATGACGGTGGAAAAGGACATGAAAACTGCGGCGAGCGCAGGTTGTAATAATATTCCTTTGAACGCAAGCGCGCCGGCGGCAAGCGGCAATGCGACCACGTTGTAAC
>CAYJXK010000036.1:0-7726 GCA_964374115.1 uncultured Gammaproteobacteria bacterium | reverse complement strand
GAACAACCGTTCAGTGTTCACCAAAATTACCAACCAAATTTTGACGACATAACCTTAACTATTACTTTTGACAATGGGACAGAAGGAGTACAGCACACGGCGATCAAAAAAGAATATGGAATCGATACGTACTTTTGCGACCCCTTTGCTTCGTGGCAAAAGGGCGGGGTGGAAAACGCCAACAAATTGATTCGCCATTACCTGCCGCGGAATACTGACTTATCGCAAGTCACCGATAGAGATATATGAGATTCAAGAGAAGCTAAATAACCGGCCAAGGAAATGTTTAAACTATTTATCCCCTAATGAAGTTATTAACAAAGTGGTGCATTGAAAACTTGACTATTTCAAAAGCGTTCATTTGCAGACCCGCCCATGGCGAGGCATTGACTTTTCCTGATTGGTGTCCCCGCGTGGAATCGAACCACGATCTAGAGCTTAGAAGGCTCCTATTCTATCCATTGAACTACGGGGACATCGTATATTCGCACTCAATCTATCCTTCTTTTTTTCTATTGTCAATCAATCTCCTCGCTTTTTCCCATGAAACTTTTTGTGAATATTTAAAAGTTCTCGATCGGTAATGTGCGTATAAATTTGAGTCGTCGTGATAGAAGAATGCCCAAGCATGGTCTGGACGCTTCTAATATCGGCGCCATTGGTTAAAAGATCAGTCGCGAATGAATGTCGCAAGGTGTGTGGGGTCACTGGCTTGGTTACGCCAGCGGCTTTGGCGTATTTTTGAACAATTCGTTCAATACTGCGAGACGTCAGCGGTTCGTCTTTCGTCCCTTTCGTCGTTTTCGTATTTCGTACATGCGATACAAACAAATACGGATTCATGTCTTTGCGCGCATCCAAATATTTTTTGATCCAATACTTTGCCTGTTCAGACAGGAATACCACGCGTGATTTTTTGCCCTTTCCCATTACCGTAAATTCATCGCGCTTCAAATTCACGTTGTCTTGTTTCAAATTGGCCAGTTCCGATACACGCAGGCCAGTGGAGAAGAGCAGCTCCAGGATTGCCTTATCCCGATATGTTGGGGTATGGTCATTTTTTTTGTCTCGCGCTTCATGTTTCGTGTCTCGTGCGAGAAGCGGCGCTTCGAGCAATCGATTCAGATCCCCCCCATCCAAAAATGATACGTCGCGATCTGGCATTTTCATGAGTTCAATTTTTTCTGACGCGAGCGTTTGTATATCCCGTTTTGCCAGATATTTGAGGAATGACCTGATGGCAATAAGGTGATAATTTTGTGTATTTTTTTTGAGTGGCTCTCCATGCACGTCGATAAGTCGGTTGAGCCAGAGCCGATATTGACGTACTTTTTCAGATGTGATATCATTCGGCTTTTTTCTCTCCCCCAGCCAATGCAAAAATCGACGGATATAAAAATCATAATTGCGAAGTGTTTTGTCACTTCTATTTTTTTCAATTTCAAGATATTCGAGAAATGCAGTAAGATAGCGTGAGAGATCATCCATACGGGATATATTGTACGACATGTCTGAACAATTAACAATGAACAACAACCCGGCGGTCTTTTATGATTCATTGTCAATGGTCACTCACCCTGCTATACTGGGTCTGTCGCCGAATATCATTGCTACTGCAATTTCATAATGTCGGCCATAATCGCTTCAAAATTTTTTGGTTTATCTTACAGATAGGCCAAAAAATTTGTTCAGCAATTCTGTCTCGAAATTATGAAATTTCGCTACGAAAGCGCATTCGACGACTGACCCATACTATTTCAATATGAACATACGGTGGATAGGTTTTGTTGGCGTCGTTATTCTCCTTATCGCGGGAGGAGTTTTCTTCTTTTCAAAGAAGCGGGAGTTTCCATACCGATTCATGGAGGCGCCTGGAGAAAATATTTCAACGTCTTCAGTACAGAGCGCGCAGCAGATATTTCCAGAAAATGACCGTGATGGCGATGGGATACCCGCGGAAAAAGAAGCGGAACTCAAAACAAGTGACACGGAATTTGATAGTGATTTTGATGGTTTGACCGATACATCTGAAATAGCCACATGGAAAACCAATCCAGCATCTCCTGACACAGACGGAGACGGATTTTTTGATGGGGTTGAAGTATTGAATGGATTTAACCCACTCGGAGAAGGAAAGGCGCTATAACACTCACGAGAAAAAAAAGAGGCCAATACCTCTTTGAAAGGCAAACGCATACGTTCTAATATATCCATATGCATCGGCCCACATTACAGATTTTTCGTCATCTGTTGCAAGATGTTTCTGAGTACGCCCCTCCATCTCTTATCGGAGAAATGCGAGACGCAGAAAAGACTCTTCATGAGAATGGACAGATCACGATCGACGATCTTGAACAAATCATAATTCATTTTGGCAAGAAGACATGGCCGTATCGCAAAGCGTTTAATAGCTTTTTGGTTGTCACTGAGGGACAGATGGGGGAACAATTTTTTGTCCAAAAACTTTCACTCAACACAAAAAAAGCCTATACGGCATATATCGGATGGGGAGGAACATTGCAAGAGCTGATGCGCGGCAGACAGCTCACAGATTTTTTTCTCGCGGAGGATCGGCTCGATATTGCCCGAGCGGTTATTGAGCTTCGGGGAGACATCCGCCGTTATGTGACCCAGCAGGTTCAAAGTGTTTTGCAGAAGCAGTTTGAAGCACATGTCACATCATGGACGCTTGTCCTCCAAAGAGTCGAAGAAGATCTCGCGGTCTTGCGTGAGATGGCCGAGGAGTCGGCCGATCATCCGCATGTCGCGTCAGAAATTCGTGCGCATATCCGAGCCTGTGAATATGGGCTGTGTCTTCTGGGGCCTGAGACGCACCATGAGACGCTCGGGCGCGGGAGAGAGCATTTTGAGGGAAGAAAAATGGAGATGGCACTGCGTTTTATCAATGGTTCGTGATTATTGCAACATTGTTATATGTTTGAACTCATTGGCTAGGTTTTTTCCTCCCGCGCCATCCCATCACTTTTTCTTTGCCTCCAAAACCCGCTCTCGACCCCGCCATACAGTCAGATATGGCCCATAGAGTTGCGGGCAAAGAAAAAAGTGATGGGATGGCGCTTGGGAGAGCGTATGAGATACGGAAATTCGCTATGAGTTTTTTGCCTGAGTAGTAAGTGCTCAGGTGATTATACGGGTCGGTTTTATTTTTGAAAATTTTCTTACCATTTTTTCAATCCCTTTTTTTCCGAGTAATCCTTGTTGTGCTCCAAATTGCTGTATCACTCCTGCCGCATTCGCGGTTCCCCACTGCATTGCTTCAACAATGCTTTTTTTATAAAAAAGCGCTCCGAGAAATCCACTCGCGTACGCGTCTCCTGCGCCTGTTTTTGCTTTGGCCGGGATTGGATAAGGAGGAAGAGAAAAAAAAGATGCGCCGTCAGATGCGTATGACCCGTTTTCTCCGTCTGTGATTGTAATGATTTTGACTCCCCATCGATGGAGTGCCGCACATGTTTGTTTGATTGATATTTTTTTATGAATGATCTGTGCGGCTTCTTCTTTATTTACAAAAAGGACATCTGTCCGTTTCAAGACTTCTCGAAGCGGGGAGGATGCTTGTGAGTATTGAGATGATCCCGGATTGAAGGCAAGAAGGATGTCTTGATGTCGATGCAGGTAGGTGAGAAGTTGTGTTTGGAGCCGATCGAATGACGCGCCAAGCGATGTGTAATATATCCACTTGGTTTTTGGAAGCGTGGGCAACGTATAGCTCCGTGGCGCATGATAGCTTAGGATCGTTCTTTCAGAGCCAAAATTCAAAACAACCGAGTATCGAGTTTCTTTTCCTTTGATCAGCGCGATACTCGAGGTGCCGACGCCACTTTTCTTGATACTTGCGTATATCACCATGCCATGTACATCATCTCCGAGCTCTGTCACGATTGATGTTTTTAATCCCAATCTGCGCGCGCCGACAGCAACATTCGCCGCATTTCCTCCGACCGATTGCGCGGTGTGGGTAATACCGATTTTTTCTCCGTAATTTAAAATAAGATGTCGCCGGGATTTGTCCACGCGACAGCCTGGAGTGTGGTGGTCGAGAATCAGGAATGTGTCGAGGGTAGAATCGCCGATGGTGATGAGATCAAACATACTTTTTATATCGTTTTATATATTCCCGCACGTCGCCGGGCGTATGCGTGTGAAGCCCAAGATAGATTTCGATGAATTCGATGAGCGCGGCGATGAAGACGCCCATCATCGCAAGCATAAAGATGATGTTCGATATCCAAAGGGCATAAACAAACAGCGCGAGCGCTCCAATCATGCGGATAAGATCACGTCGATTTTCCGCTTCCACAAATTGTGAATAGACAAGCAGAATAGCCCCGAGAATCGAGACCACAAAGATCGCAATTTCAAGTGGCATTTTTGGGAGAGTGGGGAGAAATTCGAGGAACACATGAGTGAACTATTAATTTTTATTTATGTAATCAATCGCGGAGAGCGCAGCGGTGACACCATGCCCGGCGGCAATTGCTATTTGTTTGTAGGGAATATTGGTCACGTCCCCTGCGGCAAAAATGCCCGGGACACTGGTGCGACAGAGCGGATCCACCTCAATTTCGCCGAGCGTATTTTTCTTACATATGTCTACGAATTGTGTGTTGGGGGTCATTCCCACATGGATCATAATGCCGTCGAGAGCCAATTCTTTCATCGCCGTATCTCCCATATCCTGATATCGTAATCCCTGCACTTTCTTCTGTCCGAGTATTTCTTTGGTATCTCCCGCATAAATGATTTCTACATTCGAGAGCGCTTTTACTTTCTCGATGAGGATCGTCTCTCCACGAGGAAATCCGCCCTGTGTTTCTTTGGTGTTTGGAAATTTGGTGATGAGATAAACTTTGGACGCGATGCCGCCCATCATGAGCGCTGATTCGAGCGCGGAGTTTCCCGCTCCAATCGTGGCAGTCACTTTGCCTTTGAAGAGCGGTCCATCACAGACGGTACAGGATGTGATGCCACGGCCTTTGAGTTTTTTTTCTCCAGGAATCCCAATCGCTCGTGGATGAATGCCGCTTGCAATGATGACTGTTTTGGTTTCGTATGTTTTTTCTTTTCCGTCCGGACCTGTCGTAGTGACGATGAATCCTGCATTTTTTTGTTTGATGCCAGCTACGCTATATCCTTCATCAAAAGATGTATGATAGGATTTGGCGTGTTCGTAGAATTGTTGAGATAGCTCGATACCTGTCGTGTGAATGGTTCCTGGCCAGTTTTCTACTTCTCCAGAAAGTGCCACTTCCCCTCCAATATCTTTGGTCACGACGATGAAATTGAGATTTCTTCGTGCCGCGTACACCGCGGCTGAGCATCCAGCTGCTGCTGCTCCGATAATGACGAGATCAAACATATAGAATGTGAACTCATAGCAAATTTCCATGCAGTATCCGCTGTATGAAGCATGGCCACCGATTCCTTTTTTTTGTGCCTCCAATGCTCAGGGGCAAAACAGGCGTGTAGAGAGCGTTGTGGGTGGCTATGATGCTGTTTGAGTTTTGCGCGTGCGGGTTTTGGAGGGAAGAAAAAAGGAATCGTGACGATGCGGAGATACAACTTACTATGAGTTCTGTACCATATAGAGTCTATCATTGGTTTTATGTTCGGTCAAAGAACGGAGGAGTGCCTCGAGGTGATGGACATTGTCCGCAGGTTTTTTATCATTCCCAAAAATAGCGCTCCCGGGGCAGACGGCATCCACCCCACTCTCGGCAATTCGAGAAAGTGTTTCTTCATTGACTCCGCCATCGAGCTCGACAAAATGATTCGTTTTTCGCTCTTTGAATTGTTTGATGCGAAGTGCTGTATCCGCAATGAATTCTTGGCCTTGGAATCCTGGAAATACTCCCATAAACATAACCCCTTTGATTTGAGACAAATATGGATCGAGCACTTCGGCCGGCGTATTTGGGTTCAGCACAATGCTCAAATCCCATCCATAAGCGTGCAGGGTGGGCAGAACGGCAGATAGATCTTTTACTGATTCATAATGGATAAGAATGCGGTTGATCTGCTCGACCGTCGCCCATCGTTTCAGCTCTTTCATCGGATCATTCATCATAAGATGTAATTCCACACCCATGGTGTGAGCATGTTTTTTTACCACCTCGGGATTCCCCCACGTGGCATTTGGGACAAATTCGCCATCAGCAATATCGAGCTGGATTTGTTCCACACTTTTTTCAAGACCAGTCAGACAGCGCAAAAATTCTTGTTCTGATTGGACGAGGACCGAGGGAATGATTTGTATCATATCGATTGCGGATGTTCTTCAAACGCAGTTATTTTTTGATTCCTGCGTTCATATTTCCCTCCCAAAAATTCCGTCGTCTCGAGCCAATGTTTTACGATCGCCAGGGCATGCTCTTCGGAGAGAACGCGGGCGGCGAGACACAGGACGTTGGCATTGTTGTGCTTGATCGAAAGTTCTGCCGCTTCAATATTGTACCCAACGACTGCCCGAATTCCCTTTATCTTGTTTGCCGCGATCACCTCGCCACTCGCACTCCCGCAACAGGCGATCAGCCGGCCATGAGCCTCTTGTGTTTTAATGGCGGCAGGGATGACATAATCTGGGAAATCATCTTCTTCATCATACTGCTCTGGTCCGAGATCAGTGATATCTTGCTTGAGTTCATTTTGGATATAGCGAACCAACCGTTTTTTGAGATGAAACCCGGCGTGGTCTGAACAAATAAAGAGAGACCCTTGGTACATAGATAACTTGTAGCGAGTTTCCGTGTCTTATACGCTCTCCCAAGCGCCATTCAGTCACTTTTTCTTTGTCTGCAACTCTGTGGGTCATATCCGACCGTATGGCGGGGTCGAGAGCGGGTTTTGGAGACAAAGAAAAAGCGATGGGATGGCGCGAGAGGAAAAAACTTCGCTCATGAGTTCAGTCAGATGGTGATAGTATAGCTTGTTCCCTATGCCCTTGACAAATCCGGACACATAGCTCATACTCTTTCCAAGTTCCACATTAGGAGGGTACATGATGCGTCGCTTCACTCTCAGCATGCTCATGGTTTCGATCTTCGGTTGCGTGACTACCCGTCCCGGGTTTTCTGCGGCCGAATCAGTGATGCCGCCGGCCAAGTGGTGTTACATCTACACCGGGAGTGACTGCGCGGTCTCGAACATGGGGGAGTTGGCCTGCAAGCAGCTTGTCAGTGAACTCAACGGGACCTGCCAGTCTTCAGGACTGCAACAGGTTTTGGCTCCTGCCGGAGTGGTGCCACAGCTGAAGGAGTGGTAATCATGGGAATTTCTCGGACCGGCCGTGTCGTGTGGTTCCACGATGAAATGGGGTATGGGTTCATTGAGAGACCACCGGAATTGCCTTCGGCGCCTTTGGATGAACGGGGAAAGCCCACGGGGCAGGTCTTCGTCCATTATTCCATGATTAAGATGCCAGGGCATAGAACGCTTGAGAATGGAGCACTGGTGACATACGAGCTTGTGGAGGGACCGAATGGTCTCCTTGCCTCAAACGTTTCCAGGCTTGAGAGATAGTCTCTCTCGTTTTTTTACAAGCCAGCTTACGCACCATCACCATGCTGATCAGCGCACTCTCGGGTTCCTCACCCGCGCGCCTTGCTTTGATCAGCTCCAATCAAAAAAACATCTTGCCAAAGGTGTTTTTTTGTTTTTTTGCTATGTTTCTTTCATGTCATATAGACATGATAATGTCCTACTAGCG
>CAYJXK010000035.1:0-9338 GCA_964374115.1 uncultured Gammaproteobacteria bacterium | reverse complement strand
TATGGATAAAGCCATATTTTACCATTAAGGTGGTGCATTTAGATTAGACTACTGCAGCTTGATGCGGCTATTGACAAAACCCATTTTTCATGCTATACTTTTATGTCAATTTGGTAGATTTCGTTCTGCCTTCGCAGTGGTGAAATCTCTAAATTGCAAGTGTTTTTTAACAAGAGAAAGGAAAGCAATTGTGTGGGCATAATTCTGGTTATTTCCGAGTGAAGTAGCCAAGATCATGCCCACACGTCGTCGGGCAGTAGAGAAGAGGGAAGAACCATGTTGGACAAGTATTTTGAGCTGATGGCCGCGTACAGGATCGCCAGCGGCCGCCGAGAAGCCTACCGCAAGGGGTTGGTCGAGGCCCAGAACCACCCGGACTACAGGGTGGTCGACGCCGAAGCGACCAGGCTCTACTGGGAGGCCGACGCGCTGACGCCGCACGTCATCCGCAGGAATCTGCGGAGCATGGGCGTCGAGGACATGGCCGTCACCGGCAGTGTCTGCTTCTACGACGGCAACGAGGCGGGACGCGCCGACATGCTCCTGTCGGACCTCTGTGGCCTGCGCTACAGCGGCCTGGCGGAGCACCTCGGTGTCGAGCCGAGCAACGTGGCCGTGACTATCGTCGTCGAGCAGAACGGCAAGGTGATCGGCCGCGTCGACAGCGACGGCGATTTCGACTACGAGGCCGCACCGGACCTCCGGACCGCGCTCGGGTGGAAGATCGCCAGCAACGGCGGGCGCGTGCGCATCGTCGAGTTCTTCAACCTCGACCAGGCCGCGGTGGCGTTGCTCGACACGATCCGCACCCATGGAGTCGGGAAGGAGGCCTTCTTCGGCTCCTACTTCGAAACTCTGAAGCGCGTGTTCGTCGACGGGCACACGTCGCGCTTCGGCGAAGACACCTGCAGCAGTGCGGCCACGACACTGTGGCACGTCGCCACGCGCGAGCTCGGCGAGGAACACCGCGGTTACTCGTACGTCTACTAGAGTAGAGTTGGTCTTTCTCTTTAACACTCAACCGGAGCCAGTTCGATCGCACATCGAGCTGGCTCCAAAGGATCTTCCGTTGGGAACGGAACTGATGAGTCTATAACGGTTGTAATGAGCAGGACGAAATCCTTATATAATGACTCCGCCCACTCGGCGGTTTCTTTTTATTCAAAAAGCGTTTCCGGAGCATAGCGGAGGAAACATCACATTTCCCCTAATCAAAAAAATAAAAAAATAAACTTATTCCTTATTGAAAAAGTCTATCAAAATTCCACTATTAAAAGAAAAATATTTTTTGAATTGCGTATAACATATTATCTGCAAAATCTACTCTACACTCTTCGACCGAATCTCGGTAATCGCTATTTCTCCGGTATGGTCAAGATATATCACCGTTACTTCTCGACCATTGTAGATAAAGGCATGGGAACCATCTTTTTTGATCTCGATACTATCGTTGCCATAAAAGATGTCGTTATTGGTGTAGATGTCCCCATCATCAAGACGAATGTACTCAAGGAAGCGAGTTTCTGAAGAGAAAAAAAAGATGCAAGAGCATCGATACGGCAAACGCGTACGTCCTACTGACTACTGAGCCAGCACGGGGTGCTGGCTCTGCCACAATGATTTTTACTCTGATCGAATCTCAAACTGAGAACGTGAACAATATCTGAGTTGTGGGAGATCCCCCCCTTCTTGCGAGCTCTGCTCGCAGTGTTTGTCGAAAGTCCACATCCGCTTCTCCCTGAGCCGCTTGATGCAGACAACAACGTGCGATATCATTCGGCAACGCTTGGCTCGCGATGAACGCCGCTCGTCTCCGTCGCACATCCGGGTCATTGAACAGATCTCGAACCAGATGAATCAAGATTTGAATCGTTCTGGTATCCTTTTGAACCCCGATGTTTCGTATGGTCACCGCAAGCGCCTGCGCGTGCGTGGGAGAAATCGTTGAACCACGCATAGCCTCACCGATTTTTTCGTACACGTCTCTACCAAAAAACGCAAGTATTGACGCGGCTCGAAAGAGCTTTCCCTCATCCTGCTCTTTGAGCATTCGACGAAGAAACCAACATGCGTCGTGCACCCCTCCTCTCCGCAAAAAGCGAATCGCCTCAAGCGCCTGATCCGTGTCATCCGCATTTGGCAGGACACATTGTTGATACACCTTCTCTCTTGCTGACGGTCGAAAGACTATGACAAAGACAATTCCGACGGCTACGCTTCCAGCGACAAGAGCGGACCACTCTCGGATGTCCCATACTGGTTGCAGATTTACCACGAAGGCAATCCCTGCCACGAAAAGCACTCCAAATATCCACCAAACCCGATTGAGTCTGGTATCTTCTTTTTCTGATTCTCCTGATTCTGATTGTGCCAACATGAAAAAACCTCTCGGTTCGGATTGTCTCAAAAGGAACAAATTGTCTCCTTCGTGTCGGAGGAGAGACTTGAACTCTCAAGGGTTTCCCCACTAGCTCCTAAGGCTAGCGCGTATACCATTCCGCCACTCCGACATTGCTTCATCAAATAGACAATACAAACGCCAAGATTAAACCACAAAAATGAAAAAAAAACAAGAAAGCCCGTTACAGCGCTTTCTTTGAACCACTATCTATATTTCCATTATCTATCTCCCAAACCCATGCCCTCCACGTCCCCCTGGTCGGAATCCTCCGCGGCGATCATGCGGGCCGGATCTGTCTCGTGGTTCAGGAGGAACATATCCAACTGGCTTCGGTTTGAGCGCTTTCATGGAAAGATTGACGCGTCCAAGCTGATCAATTTCTTTTACGAGGACGCGCACTTTGTCCCCTATTTTCATGACATCAGATGGCCGATTGGTGCGCTCCCACGCGATTTCAGACACATGCACGAGCCCATCTTTATTTGGAAGGATTTGCACGAACGCGCCAAAGTCTTCGAGACGTACCACAGTACCTTCATATTCTTCTCCAGCAGATATTTCATGGGTCAATTCTTTGATAATCGCGATTGCCTTTTCCATGGCCGCCGCGTCGTTTGATGTCACAAGCACGCGCCCATCTTGCTCGATATCAATCTGAACTCCCGTGTCTTCAATAATCTTCTTAATAATTTTTCCTTGCGGACCAATCACGTCTCCAATACGCTCTGGATCAATCTGCACTGTTTCGATGCGAGGGGCGTATGGAGAAAGATCTTCGCGAGGCGCTGCAATAGCTTGATCCATGGCAGAGAGAATTTCAACGCGCGCGCGCTCGGCCTGCGCTATTATCTGTTCCACAATATCCCAAGTGAGCCCTTTGGTTTTTGTGTCCATCTGAGCAGCGGTTATTCCATCGCGTGTGCCTGCGATTTTAAAATCCATGCCGCCTTTGCCATCCTCGACATCCTGAAGATCAGTGAGCACACGAAATCGTCCCGCCTCGTCTGAGGCGAGTCCCATGGCAATGCCAGCAACCGGCTTTTTGATCGGGACTCCCGCGGCCATAAGAGAAAGCGATGAGGCACAGGTTGAGGCCATTGAGCTCGATCCATTCGACCCCAATACTTCGGATACCACCCGAATCGCGTAGGGAAAAGACAGCTCCTCTGGAAGCACTGGCTCAAGCGCGCGCTCGGCGAGCGCGCCGTGCCCAATCGAGCGACGGCTAGGCCCCCTCATCGGCTTCACTTCTCCATAACTATATGGCGCATCATTGTAATGATGCATATATCGTTTCTCACCTTCTTCTTCCATACTATCGAGCGTCTGCACATCGCCAGGCGCGCCAAGGGTGACAATCGAAAGGACCTGCGTATCACCGCGCATAAAGAGCGCTGACCCATGCACACGCGGTAAGACATCCACGTTGCAGAGTAATTCTCGAATATCAATAAGTGATCGCCCATCAAGCCGCTGATTCTTGTCAAGAATTCGGACGCCAATCGCATGCGCGACATGTTCCTTTATTTCTTTCATGACAATCTTTTGAATAGTTTCTTCCACATTTTTTTCTACAAAAAGTTCTCCGAGAGATTTTTTGATCGCATCAATCATGGCAGTACGTTCTCCCTTTGAAACTTTTGGCGTATTAAATATCACGGTGTCTGCATGATCGGCAACAAACTTCTTAGTAATACTCCGAACCTCTTCCAGACTCATACCCTCTTGGGGAGGAGAAAAATCTGCAATAGAATCTTTTGTTTTCCCAACTTCTTTTTGCACTTGTTTGATCAATGCAACGACAGGACCAAGCTCCGCACATCCCCATTTCATAGCACGGAAAAATTCCATATCCTCTACTTCTTTCGCTCCTGCCTCTACCATAATAAGACGCTCTGGAGTGCCAGCGACAAGAAGATCAATACTGCTTGCCCCTTCTGTCATTTCTGTATTGGTAATATTCAAAATACATTCTCCATTCTCTTTGCGTCCAATGCGCGCGCCAGCAATCGGCCCATCCCAAGGAATAGAAGAAATTGAGAGCGCGGTGCTTGCGGCAATAAGACCGACAAAGGCAGAATCGTTTTCTCCATCAACCGCAAGCGGTGTCACGATGACTTGCACATCATTCCTCACGCGATCATCAAAAAGAGGTCGGATTGCCCGATCAATAAGACGGGCGGAGATAATCGCGTCATCACTTGGCCGACCTTCGCGCTTCACAAATCGTGAACCCTTAATTTTACCCGCCGCGTACAGCTTTTCCTCAAAATCTACCATAAGCGGAAAATAATCAATATCCGCTCTCACGTTTTCGCTTTTCATGGCAGTTGCCATCATCACGGTATCGCCATACCGCACGGTACAAGAACCATTGGCCTGAAGAGCCAATTTTCCTACCTCAATCATGAGGGTTCGTCCACCCCAGAGAATGGACCATTGTTTGGGCGTAAGCATAGATCAATCCTTTCTTGTGTCCGATTGATCCAAATGAGATAGATCCCTCAATGAGGACCTAGATTCTTTTGGACCAACCGTTTTTAAATCTAAAATCAAAAGTCAAAAATTATGGAGTCCCGACTTCGTCGTGACAACACTGTAAATATTATCCACGAAGTGGATACCACGATTTTTGATTTTAGACTTTTGACTTTAGACTGTCACGGTCGACTCCGCCGATCAGTTATCAAAAACTTCTCTTTCTCGTTACTCAAATTCAAAAAATCATCACTTTCCTCGATCAGCCGTCCTGATGTGGTTTCACCAAACGCGACCACCTCGACTTGTTTGCCACTGCTCTTTTGTAGATACTCAACGAGCGGAAGAAAATCTCCGTCTCCAGACACAATCACGACCGCGTCAAGACTGGGCGCCAGTCGAATCGCATCCACCGCAAGTCCCACATCCCAATCTGCCTTCTTCATGCCGGTGCTAAAAATCTGTAAATCCTTTTCTCGCGTTTCGATTCCCAAATTGTAGAGAGCCTCAAAAAATGATTGTTCATCTTTGGATTCTGTCCGAACGACATAGGCGATCGATCGAATGAGTTTCCGTCCAGCGACTGCCTCTCGCACAATCGCGCCAAAATTCACCTTCTTCCCGTGAAGATTCTTGGCAGAATAGTACATATTCTGCACATCAATAAACACCCCGACCCGCTGATCTGGGTGTTTCAACGGATGATTGGTTTTACTCTGATTTTTCTTCGGGAACATGGTCTATGTGGACATCGTCGTGCGCCTCACTTTCTTCAAGTGGGACATCCATGGCAATTCCTTTGATAAGCGTCTTTGGTTGTTTGAGTCGAAGTTGTTTTACCAAAATATCATGCCCGGCCGCGTCCTCTTTTTTGAGGTAGCGCAGAAGCCGTCGGCGTTCTCCTACTTTTTTGAGAAGTCCGCGACGAGACGAATGATCTTTGTGGTGGGTTTTGAGATGATCGATCAGTTCATCGATCTCTGCGGATAAAATAGCGACCTGCACTTGGGTCGAACCGGTATCTCCTTCGTGTGTTTGAAATTTTCTGATGACCTTTTGCTTTTTTTCTGGTAAAAGCATACATGCCACAGTGCATTATCGGGCCTCTCGGGAGCATGTTCTCCCGCAGTACTGCGGGACCACCAAGGTCCGACCCCAAAAGGGAGAAGGATTAAGACGGAATGGAGTGTATCAGGATGGGTGAGAAATGTCAAGGAACAACACCTTCCCGTCAATCTCGACTTTTGTTTCTCCGCCTGCTTCAATGGCATCGGCAAGAACATGTTTTTTGATATTGTCTGAATACGATGCAAACACACGGGCAAGATCTGCATCATCGGTTTTCCACAAAAGCGTCATATGATCCTGAGGAGTAAGCCCAGCATCTTTGCGCATTTGATTAATCGCGCGGACGAGTTCACGCAGGAGTCCTTCTTGTTTGAGTTCGGGAGAAATAGTAGTCTGTAGCGCGATTGTTAATTCTCCCTCTTCCTTGCAAATCCAACCGTCTTGTAGAGACGCATTGCGATGCGTCTCTACAACATTTACAATTTTCACATTCATCTCATCAGCAATAATTTTCGAAAATTCATTTGTTAATTGTTCATTGTTCATTGTCAATTGCTGTAGTGGTTGTCGCACTTTTATCCCTGCTTCTTTGCGCAAAGAAAGCCCCATCTCAACAATTTTTCTTGCGAGCACCATATCAGAAAGCACCTGCTCATCAACAAACTTTGGTTCCACTTCCGGCCAGGATTCAAGGTGAACGCTTTCAAGTTTACCCCCCATATCTTTATAAACTCTCTCAGCTAAAAATGGCACAAAAGGTGCCATTAACTTCGACAACGTTAGGAGTGTAAATCGTAATGTAGCTACGACAGCCTGTTTATCTGTTAATACAGCCGGATTATTATCTTTCAGACGTTCCCTCGATCGACGAACATACCACTGAGAGAGCTCCGTAACAAAGTCTTGAATAGGCCGACTGGCTTCGGCTAATTTATATGTATTCAAACTATTTGTCACTTCTCCAATCAATACCTGAAGTTTTGCCAAAATCCAACGATCAAGTGCGCGACCCTGTGGCCAGTTACTTTCAATATACTCCGTTTTCAAATCTGATACCACGATCTCGCCCGCAAACATTCTATAAAATTCCAGCACATTCCATACTGTATTTACCACTTTGTTAAACACTTCTCGCACACCGGTTTCAGAAAAGTTCAAATTCTCTGAACTCATTACTGGCGATGACACCAAATAAAAACGCATAGCATCAGCGCCATAACGCTCGATTACTTCCATTGGGTCTGGATAATTTTTGAGGCGCTTGCTCATTTTCTTGCCGTCTTCAGCAAGGACAATGCCATTAACGATAACATTACGAAACGCAGGTAAAGATTCTCGTACTGGAACCGATGCGTTTGGTTGTTGGGTCAACACGGTTGCCAAAACATGAAGTGTATAAAACCAACCACGGGTTTGGTCTTGGCCTTCGGCAATAAATTCAGCCGGAAACCCACTTTCAAATTTTTCTTTATTCTCGAAAGGATAATGCATCTGAGCATACGGCATGGAACCAGATTCAAACCAACAGTCGAGGACTTCGGGGACGCGCTCTACCATAACCGGTGTTCCATCTGTCAGTTTGTGGCCAAGAGGACATGCAAATGTAATTTTATCAATAATGTGTTTATGAAGATCAGTAACTTTCTGACCCGAACAATCCTCAAGTTCTTTCACCGATCCAAAAACGAAGAAATGTTCCTCTTTTGTCTCGCCAGTTTTTGTATAGTAAATCTCATCACAATGCCAAATCGGCAACGGCGTGCCCCAATAGCGACTGCGTGATACTGCCCAATCTTTTGCCCCCTCAAGCCACTTCCCAAATCGTCCATGTTTCATGTGCTCGGGGATCCAATTGATTTTTTCATTATTTTTGAGAAGATCATTTTTCAATTCAGTCACACGAATGAACCAGCTTTCTGTTACATAATTCAAAAGAGGGCTGTCACAGCGCCAACAATGTGGATAACTATGTTCAATTTTTTGTTTATCAAATAATTTTTTCTCATGAGCCAACCATTTAATAATTTCAACATCCGTTTGAGTTGGATCTTCCTTTGGCTTTACTTCCTTATTTTTAAAGTCGGTAATGAAATCATGATATCTTCCATTCATCTGAACAGGTATCGCTATATCAATGTCGTGCGTTTTAGCTAGACGAAAGTCGTCTTCGCCAAAAGCAGGCGCGATATGTACAATACCAGTTCCTTCGTCGGTAGAAACAAAATTCGCTGCATAAATTTGAAACGCATTTTTTCTTTTTTCTGTGATTATTTTCTTTAAATCATCCTTCAAGCCATCGTGCGGGGCAAAATAATTAAAAAGTGGCTCATATTTGAGATCGACCAAATCTTTTCCCTTAAAATCTGCAATGATAGTATATAGTCTTCCTCTTAAGACATTCCCCAATCGTTCTTTCGCTACAATATAAAATCCAGAAAATGATTCTACTCGATTCACTGGCTCACCCGGAGTTTGAGTATCCTTTTCTGACGCTTTGTGTAATTGTACGGCCACATAGTCAAAATCTTCTTTTACCGCAAGCGCCAAATTCCCTGGTAAAGTCCAAGGTGTGGTCGTCCAAGCTAAAGCAAAAATTGGTTCAGAAAATCCAGATAATTTCTTCGGTCTATTAATAAGTTGAAATTTTACAAATGCAGAAATATCTTTTACATCTTTATACCCTTGTGTTACCTCAAAATTCGAAAGGGCAGTCTCGCACCGTGGACAAATATGCATGGGTTTGTAATCTTTGTAGACCAATTTTTTATCATAGAGTTGTTTGAACACCCACCACACACTTTCCATATACGACAAGTCTATAGTGTGGTAGGCATGCTCCATATCGACCCATCGTCCCATCCGCTCGATTGTCTTTTTCCATTCTTCGGCGTATTTGAGTACTGCAGCGCGGCAGGCTTCATTGAATTTATCAATACCAAAAGCCAAAATATCCTTGCGCGTATTGAGGTTCAAATCTTTTTCAATAATATTTTCAATTGGCAATCCATGACAATCCCATCCCCACATACGCTCCACGCGATACCCACGCATGGTGTAATATCGAGGCACGACATCTTTCATGAGCGATGCCGCAATATGCCCATAATGCGGCAACCCGGTCGCAAACGGCGGGCCGTCATAAAATACATACGGTTTATTTTCCGGCCGTGTTTCAATGGATTTTTCAAAAACTCGATTTTTTTTCCAGAATTCGAGAATGTCCAGTTCATTTTTATTGGCATCATACATATGTCATACATGATACGGGATCACCCATCTTCAGTCAATGACAAAAACATGGCTGTCAAATAGACATGATAATGTCCTACTTTGCTTGATTTAAAAATGTCCTATCTAGGTGAATTAGTGGTGGACGTGTTCCTTTACAATT
>CAYJXK010000034.1:0-10080 GCA_964374115.1 uncultured Gammaproteobacteria bacterium | reverse complement strand
TTCCGAGAAGACCGTTCTCGCAAGCGTCCATTGAAGGAAACAATTCTGTATTCGCGCGATTCTTCTGGAACAGACGACGTTTTGAGTCAGTCGGTGATATTGACAAACAACTTGCATGGTTCAATGAGAATTCACGACAGTTGTATCATTATGAACGATCACAACGGGTCGAACAAACCACAAAGAATTTTGTGGCACGCGTCTATTTTATCCGGCAAGTACAAGAAGAGGCAACGGGGAAACGAACGCGAGGATACATTGACGTTTTGAATGAACGCATTTTTCTCCCCAAAGTTTACATCAAGTATTTTGTCCTTGCTGAATGGAAACTTTGGGAAGAGAAACTGATCATCTATTTTGAAAAAGAACGCCAATCACATGTTATCAAACAAACACCATTTTCAATCAATCCACAATCAAAACATCTCTTGCAGGGGTGTACTGGTTTCATATGACTATCAACCTGTAGAATATAACATAAGGCCATTACTGTCAAAGTAAAATCTTATTCCCCTCGTCGAAGCGCCTATCTCTTACTCTACTGAGGGGTTTAAAAACATCGCCGAACCACGCGTATGCGGCTACGGCTTGCTCCGTACCTCCGCAAGCCTTCGTCCATATTTGCCAGTGGTAAGCACTTCATGCAATTATACCACTGGCAAACATCGCATACACGCGAACGTCGGGCGCAATCGCTCGCGTGGCCTCGCTCCGATCGGCCCGCTCGCTCTTGCGCACAATGGGCGACGGTTCCCTCCCATTGTCGAAAATAAGAATTTTTGTGACGGGTGGGACTTTCGATAAAGAGTATAACGAACTCGACGGCTCTCTTTTTTTCAAGGATACACTTGTCGGAAATGCTTGCACTTGGGCGGTCGCGTGTTCCAACGGATACACGAACTTTAATGATGATTGACAGTTTGGATATGACCGAGGCTGACAGAGAAACGATCGCCCAAAATGTCCTCAAAGCTGATGAAGATAAAATCGTTATCACACACGACACTGACACTATGGTGAAAACCGCCCAAGTGCTCGCGAAAAAGATCAAAGGCAAGACCATCGTTTTAGTCGGCGCCATGATCCCGTACAAATTTAGAAGTTCCGATGGTCTTTTCAATCTTGGCAGTGCTCTTGCCTTTGCTCAAACTTCACCGGCAGGTGTGTATATCGCTATGAATGGACGCCATTTCAAATGGGACAATGTTCGAAAAAATAAAAAAGTTGGAGAGTTCGAGAAAATAAAGTAATACATCCAATTGAATAAAAACTATTGGCTATGAAATATTGGTTCATGACTACTCCACAGACACGACATAGTGCCGCACCGAAAAATCTGGTCCTTTCGCGTAGACGCTCACTTGCTCAAACTGAATCGGCGTTTTTTCTATATTGATACCCCGACTAACGCAATACCATTTGCTCGCGGATGAGAGCCGTGTCATCTTCTCACGCCCTGTCGCTCGCTCCGCAGTGCCGTCTCCATCCTCGAGCGGCTCCTTGTTTTGCTTCCTCGTCTTTACTTCAATAAAACATAATGTCCGCCCAAAATGGGGTTTCCTGTTCCATGCAATAATATCCACTTCGCCCTGGCGGATACGAAAATTTCGATCCACAATAATATATCCTTTTTTTTCAAGATATGCCACCGCCTGTTCTTCGCCCCATTGCCCGAATGTTTGTTTTTCGGTTTGCGTCATAGCGAACGTAGCTCTTACGCGTTTGCCTCTCAAAAAGACGTTCACTTTTTTTCTCAGCGAGGACTATACATATCACTCATGTTTGAACAACACCATTCCCGTGTGATACGCACCTGCTTCGAATTGTTCTTGCACCGCATATCCATGAGAGATGGCCCAGCTCCGAATCGTGTCAAAATCCACCAACTGATCGCTCGATGGCGCGATGGGGAGTTGATTGTTTGTCCAATCAACAACAATCAATCGCGCTTTGTCTTTGAGAAGCCGATGCGCTTCATCCAGGGACGCACCTCTTTCTTTTATTCGGCAAAGTACATTAATGATAAAAATTTGATCCAAGCTTTTTGCCGGTATGGCCGTGCTTCCTACCCGCTCAATATCTGACCACACCGTATGAATATTATGGAGACGCTGAAATGCGGCGCGTTTCCGCACCTCTTCGAGCACGTCTTTCAGAATATCAACCGCGTACACAATGCCCATCTCTCCAACACGAAGAGAGGCGGAAAAGACTATATGGCCAGTACGTCCACATCCAAAATCCGCGATATGCATACCGGGCTGAAGATGGGATTTTTCAAAAATGAGCGCGGCATCAATCATATACCACCATTTTTTATTTCGCCCCGCCAAACAATGGACTAAAAATACCAAGAATAATTTTGGCCAATAATCCAGAAACGCCGAGGAGCGCGATGAGAATGATCGCAAGACCTACCATTTTGTACAAAAACCGCGAGCCAATTCCTTTGCCCTCTGCCCAAGAGCTGGCGCCAAAATTATCCACGATCCACTCGGTTTTTATGATCATGAACGCGCCGAAGAGGATAGCGAGGAGTGCCATGATATATTTCATAACGATTTTTTGAATGCTTCCTGCATGGTCACCAGATCTGGCTCAAGGCCGTAATAATCAGCCAAAGCAAGCGCGGTCCAATCCGCAAAGAGCAGTGAAGAAAATACCTTGATGAAGGGATCTTTGCCCTCGATCAGCGCCTCTCGCACTGGTAATCCCCGATCCTCATACAAGCGCTTCAGGATTGACATGCGTTTTTGAATATTGGGGTGATCTGTTTTATCTGTCAAAAAAATAAACACAAAATGATCGGCAAGAATACGACTCGATGGCTTCACATCAAACCCGCTCATTTCATTGTGATTGAGTTCTGGCAATACATTATAGAACGCTGGGATCTTGCCGGTTTCGTTGAATTTTATTTTCCAGTTGTACGCAATCGCCTGATTCGTTCGAGAACTGTATATAACCGGCACTCGTCCCCGAAGTTGTTTAGCCAAATTTCTGCCTCGATGTTCTGCGTCAGTTTTTTTCAATTGCGCTCCGATACGACGCGCAAGAGCAATATCTTTTGAACGTCCAAGAAGCGCGAGAAGCCCGAGCAAACTAAACCCAAGCGCGGATCTAGGTTGAATGCCGGTATCGGGAAGGGCGACAAATGGCACGCCGTC
Source organism: uncultured Gammaproteobacteria bacterium (assembly GCA_964374115.1). Lineage (GTDB taxonomy): Bacteria > Patescibacteriota > Patescibacteriia > Magasanikbacterales > UBA922 > CAYJXK01. The sequence goes on along the minus strand of CAYJXK010000034.1, from coordinate 6,913 downwards.
CTTTTTGGCCCTTTTGAGTAATTGGCCTCCGACCGAAATGGCCGCAATAGGAAGATGCCGTTTTCGAGCCTCTCGATAGCCATCAATGGCCTCTTTGGTATTTCCAGAATATGAGCTTATGATCACCAATGTCTCTTTGGCAAGCAATATCTGTGTTTTTGGAAGCCCATAATCAGAGTGAACGAAGAGAGGAAGCTCGGGATGAATCGTTTTCAAAAGATCTGCGGCCAAATGCGATCCGCCCATGCCACAGACCAACACATATTTTTTCTTTTTCAACGTATTCGCATACTGAACTTTTGGTTGAAAAGAAAATTGTGTATGAAAATTGAGAATGGCATCACGCATCATATGTTTATTTTTTCGAGGAGTGTCCCCTCGGCTTGCAGTCGCATGAGATCATCATACCCGCCGATGAATTCCTCACCAATAAAAATCATGGGGACCGTTTGCCAGTTGTATTTCGCGACAAGTTCATCACGGATAGCGGGATTCACAGAGATATCCACTTCCTGATAGGCCACTCCGAGTGATCTGAAAAGATCCTTCGACCGACGGCAGTAGGGACAGATGGGAGTGGTATAGATAATGATCGGTTTCATACGAAATGACCTCTCATATATGATAACAAAAACAAACTTCAAAGACCAGACTGACTGATAAACATCGCTCATTGTGCGTACGTCACTACGCCCGCAGTCTCCATCCGCGGTGAAACAAATACCACACAAATCCGCCAAAACCAACAATCAACCCCATGATGATGCCCATCCCCACCCACATATTCCCCTCTTGCACGCCGATCATGGAATACCGCAGGCCATCGACAAAATAGAAAAATGGATTGAAGAGCACAAAAAGCTGGGCTTTTTCAGGAAGCATGTGAATGGAATTGAAGACACCACCAAGAAATGTCAGTGGCATGATCACGAACGTACTCAGAATGGAAAGCTGTTCAAAATTATTGGCCCAAAGGGCGATGATGAGTCCAACAAGCGAAAAAATAATAGACACCGCAATGGCGTAGAATAAAAAAAGGCCAAAGTGCGCAATAGTGGCGCCCGTAAAAAAAATTGCGATTGCGTAGACACCAACCCCGGTCACCATCCCACGCACCACGCCAGCGACCACCATGCCGATAACCATTTCCAAATAGGAAAGCGGTGACACCAAAATCTCTTCGATATGCCGCGCGAATCGTTGAAAATACAAAGAAAACGATGTTTGCGAAAAAGCGGCAGTGATGAGATTCAACATCAGAATTCCGGGCAACACAAAATCAATGTAGGTGACACCAGCGATAAGATCAATTCGCTTGCCAACAATCACGCCAAACACAAGAATATAGAGGAGCGCGCTGATCCACGGGCTCACGAGCGATTGAATATAGGTGCGCAGGAATCGCTCGACTTCACGGATGATAATTGTTTTCAAACCAATGATATTCATATCTTCCCGGTGAGTTCCAAATATCTCTTCTCAAGCGTTTTCCCCCCACTCACAAATTCACTTTTATCCCCAATCGCGATGATGTTTCCTTGATGAATAATCGCGATACGGTTGCAAAGTTGCTCGACTTCTTCCAAGTAATGTGAGGTAAATAAAATCGTTTTTCCTTCTTCATTGATCCGCCGCAGATACTTCCAGAGCTCGAGACGGAGTTCAACATCAACACCCGCTGTGGGTTCATCCAAAATAAGAAACTCCGGATCATGAATCATGGCGCGCGCAAGGATGACTCGACGTTTGAGTCCTCCAGAGAGTTGCATGAATTGTTTCTCTTTATGAGGAACGAGATCAAAAATCGTCAGAAGCTCGTCAATCCGTTTTTTTCGTGCGGCAGAAGGCACTCCCATATACCCCCCCATATACCAAAGAATTTTTGCCACCGTTGCCCACATATCCACATTGAATTCCTGCGGGGCAAATCCAATTTTTTTTCGCGCATCTCGATACTCGCTCACCACGTTTGATCCATAGACATGGATCGTGCCGCTTGTGATTTTCCCAATGCCGGTCGTGCAATGAATAGTGCTCGACTTCCCTGCCCCATTTGGACCCAAAAAACCAAAAAACTCACCTGGCGCAATGGTGAAAGAAATATCGTTGACTGCCACATTCTGGCCGTATTGTTTCACAAGATGAGATATCTCGAGTGCGTTCATAGAAGCGCCCATGAGTATATCAGACACCGTTTCTGAATGGAATGCTATAGAGGAGTTTCACGTTTGCATCTCCCAATAGAGGCGTTCCTTGTAACTTTTTTCTGTCTGCAGACTGTCTGAGCGAGGTGTCAAACCCGTTGCGTCAATTTGCGGCTGCAGGGTTTGACACTGATCCCAAAGGACGCGAGTTTCTGAAGATAGAAAAAAGATACAAGGAACGCCTAATTGGTACACGAAAAACTTCTAACAGAGAGACATGTCTATACCAAAACACCTCATATTATGAGGTGTTTCGACAGGGGAACATTTCTTTTTAGATCACTTTTGGAATCATGTAGATTGGCGCATCATCGGTCTGAAGACCGAAGTCGCCTTCCAACGCCTGAGCGCGGATGATGACGCCTGTTGCTAGATCGGTAAAGTCTATCATGGTAGCGGAACGAACGCCGCAATACACATTCACTTGATCCACGAATGCATCAGTGAGATCACCCACGATCGTGACCAAAAGCGGTTCTTTATCTGACACAGAAATATGTGGGACAAACGTCGCGGTCGCATTGCCATTCACGTCAATTGTCGACACCGTCGTTCCCACCTTGCCATCAAACATCAATTTCATATTTCCCAGACTTTTTGCTGGAACCGTGCATGTATAGGTGAGCGCGCTCAGTTCGATTGGAGCCGATGTCTCTACCACGAACATGCCAAGCGCCACATCCGTATCTCCTGCCATGGCAATTTTGCCCCCGGCAGAACCCTGGAGAACTGTGATATCAGGAACCGTTTGTGGCACTGCTTTTGGGGTTTCTGTTTTCTTTTGGACGACAATGCTTGAGGAACCAAACGCGACACCAAAATTTCCGAGCGTGCCGCTATAGATGGATTCCCCATTTTTTGTCACATACACATTCAGATCAGACGGGGCGACGACACCACATCGCGTTTCAGTGGATGTCGGATTTGCTTTCACATCAGCATACACACGAAAAATTTGCGATTGATCTTTTTTGATTTTGTATTTCAAACCATAAAAATATCCGCTTTGCTTTCCATCAAGTGTTGGAGAGAGTTCCACATCTTCTGCTTGTGCTCCTTGCAATGGGACAAGCCGCATCGCAGAGAAAACATCGCCGGTGCAATGATAGTTCAGCGCTGTGAGCCGTGTCGGCAAATATGCTTTGAGCGTGAATTGTCCAATAAAGACATTCTTCTGCCCAGGATGAATCCGCGCCGTATCCACCTGCTCCTGAATGAGCTTGACTCGATATATTTTTGGCGCGTACCCGCCAGCGAAAACTGACGGTGCAATTGCGCCAATGCCAACAATAATTGCCACTAATCCCAACATAATCTTTCTCATAAGAGATTTCTTTAAGATAAATAAAGCCTTTGTATAGCCATTTTTGAACTATTTGATCAAAACCCTACGCTGTATAATACGATTCATGCTTGGCGTTCGTGACTGTGAAAAAATCGAGACATTCTCTTTCCTATCCACCAGGTTCGCAGGAGAGATGATGAAAGATGGCCGCCTTTTTTAAGACGAAGAAGGCGGCAACCAGTTTTTTTGACAAATATTTCAAGAGATGAAAAAGGAACAATGGTGTCGTCCATCGCATGGATCAACAAAACTTTTGATCCGTCTATATCCTCGATGGCCCGCATCGGATTATAAAATTTGCCGCTCTTGAGTTTGTCCCAATTCTCTCGTGTCATGCGGTATCCATTTCCAAAAGCAGCCAAGATCTTTTCGTACATCCCATCAAGCGGCTCCTCTTCGCTATCTGCTGTCCAATCAACAACAGCCGAAAGCCCAATCACATGCGTGACCCGTGGATCTTTGGACAAAAGCAACACTGCCGGGCCACCAAAACTACACCCGACAATGATGAGTTTTTCTGGAACAACCTGATAGCGCACACCATCCCATACACTCACAAACCCGTTCGGAAGCGCGTCAATCACATCGAGAATATCTTTGTCTGGAGAATCTTTGAGAAATTCACCATCACTCTCCCACGTCCCGCGATACCGTGGATAGAATGTCCAATATCCTTTGCGACTCCAATACTCCATAAGCCGAATATTCCCTGGAAGCCCGGGCATCCCGTCACAAAAAATGATCACATCGCGAGATCCTTTCTTTTGGGATGGTAAAAATTCCGAAACAATGTCTTCTTGAAGACGAGTGCGAAACGCGTGCATATTATTCTTTTTTCGATGAACTCATATATGGTGCTCTCGTATATGCGTTGAGACGTCGATAACGATCTTAAGAAACACAAGAATAAGCAGGGCGAATAATGGTTCATGAAACAAGCCGCTCAACATCCCTCCAAAGATAATAGTGAGATGCATGACAACCACCCGACGATATGGACGATGCATTTCCTTTTCTGTCGTCGTCTTTATATATTCTTTTTTTCCAACATAATTCGTAAAAAATGAAACTCCATGGCTCAATACGAGTGAAAAAAATCCAAGAAGAATAGCAGTGATTGGGACATATCCTTTGCCAAAAAGCGCGTAGACGAACATACCATGAACAGCGGTAAACAAACCAAAATGAAAGGCGAAGAGGATCATGGTGAGAATCCGAATCGCAATCTTCTCACGAACAAGAGCGACGCGACAGAAAGCATAGATCCCGACCACGACATTTTCTGCCCAAAAAAGAACGAGAAGCGCGAAGAGGTCCCATCCAAAAAAGAAAACGCCAAAAAGTGGAACAAGATTTGCCGCAATGAGCGCTCCGACCGATGCACTCCAGTGTTTTACCATACAAACAAGAGGCCGAGCGCGCTCGTCCCGATCACGATAAGCATGGAAACCGTAAACGGAATGGAGAAGGTTCGTTTTCCTTGAAAAAATGCGTACCCTGATTTGGAAAGAAGATTTGTGGCGTTCACCAGCAAAAATGTCAAGATAGCAATCTCAAATGTGATTGATGTGCCCGCAAGCTCGGCCAGGGTAATCACGACCGCATCAATACCGGCAAAAGAAGCGAGGATGGAACTCAGGATAAATCCAGATTGGCCAAAAAGAATAAGGCATGCTTTTGTGACGAGCTTCACCGCGGTCAAAAGGAGCGCGAATTTGAGCGCTGACGACAATGAAAATATTTTCTTTTGCCCGGTTGATTTTTCGACCGAGAACGCAGTTTTTCTATTGTCTTTTCGAGAAAAAAAATAGGTACTCGTGATCGCGCATGAAAAAATAAGGAAAAGAAGAATGGGAGTGAGACTCACGAGCCACGCGCTGTTGAGCGGCGCGACGAGGAGAAACACTTGAAAGAAACTCGCCATATTCGCGAGAATCGCAGCGCCGACAAGCGGATGCACCGAAAATGTTTTCATACTCCGTTGTGCAAGCGCCTGTGTCGTTGAGGTGGATGAAATAAAACCACCAACGGTACTCGCCACAATCACACCTTTTTTGTGTCCAACCAATTTTTGTAACACGTATCCCAACAGATCAATGCCAGTGACCAAGACCACAATAAACCAAAGCTTGCGAGGGTTGACAATATCAAGCGCGGTAAACGCCCCCAATTCAATGTGATACGCGGATAATATAGTTGAGAACCCTGGAATATCACCGAGTGTGTAGGCAATATTGGGGAGAAGAGGAAAAACAACAAGGGCAATAATGCCGTACGCGATAAGAGATTGGACTTCGGTATGAGAAACACCTCGAAGAACTCGCGTCCGTGATTTGAGAGAAAGAATAAGAAGGACAACAATGACAAGGGCGACTAAAATTTCGAGTGGAATACTGTTTGATACCACGAGAAATCCGATGATGAATGTAAAAATCATGGACATTTCACTCGTGACGCCGAAGCGCTTCGTGATGAGTGACCCAACAACGTAATACGCGACCATCATGAGCCCGATGGTCGCAGAGAGAATAAAAAAAATAGCGTCTACCTGTGTCTGGTAGAGGACGCCGGCAATACCTCCGAGAAGTCCGAGAAGCGAATACGTGCGAATCCCGCTCACTGTTTCTGTCTCTTCTTCGCGAGTGATGCTTTGTCGCTCAAGCCCAATGAGCGCGCCGAAAAGCGCGGAGAGAAATAATTGCGCAGGGAGTGAAGAAAACATACTACGCGTCTATTATACCACAAAAAACTTTTTTATGCGGGTTTTGGATCAAAAAGAAAAATCAGTGTACACTGATTTTTCTTACGCGATATACGTCACACCAATATAGGCATAACGTAACGTTTTTTTGTCCAGGACTCCTGGTTCTTTTTATATCCATCCGATGCCCTTGGTGCTCTGATGGATATGGAAAAGAATGAGAGAGGGACGGACACTGGTGGTGTCCGTCCCTAAGGTGGGAGTGAGAGAGGCTTCTTACTTGACTGGAGCTAGTCGTCCAAGCTGCCGTAGCGGCTCTTGGGCGGGTGACACAGCGTCACGCGATCCGGCATCCACTCGAGCACGAGCGGGGTGGGGTCGAACTTGACCTTGAACTCCGGCTCGGGCTTCGGGATGATCGGTTCCTCCTCCATGTGAGCATAGCGCTCGTCCCACCAGCTCTTCGACGGCTTCAGGGGCACCGTCCCGTAGACGTACTCCTGATGCCTGGGGTACAGTTCGAACGGCTGGTTCAAAATGAACGGCCTGTCGTCGATGTGCGCGAACCCAGTCTCCGTGAATCTCAGATTCGGTCCGAAGACACTCATAGCTTTGAATTACGAAACTCCCCAAACACACCAAAATCTGCTACAATAACAAACG
>CAYJXK010000033.1:0-10353 GCA_964374115.1 uncultured Gammaproteobacteria bacterium | reverse complement strand
GAAGGTGACCAAAATCATAGGTTGTAGTGTTGAGGTACGTGTTAAGAGTCAGTAGTTCTGTGAGTTGGAGATAACGTTGCCATCACATCGTTTACACGTCACTTGGTATACCACGAGTTCCTCATTCTCAAATATCTTCGCAAAATCTTCTTTCCGTATTCTCAAAATACGGGCGAATGCGGCTGTTTCTTCGTATGGCGTATCATATACAAATTTTGGAACCACGATGTAGTCGGTTTGGAATACCAAATGAAGTACGAGAGGTAATCTTTTCAAATCATCTCGGGATGATCCAATGCACGGAGGTTTTTCTTTGCAGATCGTTCCCTGATACGAAATAGAATACCACATCCAATACAGCTCTGGATTGTATTGGTAGAAAAAAACAGGATCAAATGCCGCCACATAGGTGTTGTGTGTATTGAAATAAAAAAGAGCAGGAAACATGGACCAAATAGGAAAGAAGAGGGTGGAGCCCGCAGGAGTGTATTTTTGTAAAAATGCACCAACTTTTTGGTAGGGAGCTATATTGTTAGAGCGATTGTTGCGATCAATGAGTCGCACGATCAGCGCGATGTTTCCAAGTCCCATGATTAGGATACAGATCGCAATACTTGGAAGAAGTATAGAAACAGAAAGCAGCCGCTCCATGTTTTTTTTGAGAAGTGAAAAGATGCCTGCCTCGCGTCCCGCACGAAAAAGATGCGCCAGGAAAAGCCAGGTATATGGAACCCAATATTCCACAGCACGCGGGAGAAAAGAAGCAAGCAAAAACCATCCGCTACACCAGACAAACAGAACCGCGAGATGTCCGTCTTTTCGAAACCAGTCTTTCCAAAATGCGGCAAAGAAACCTGTCCCGAAGATGTAGGCAGAAAGGACAAGAACATTGGCCAATATGAAGGTAGATATTTTTTGTGGCTGAATTTCTGTGCCGCTCGGAAGAGATACGCCGGCGAGTTTGATCATAAACATTTGAAATGCGTGGGTCAGAATAATGTTGATGTAATTGAGCGTATCTGGGTGCAAAAGGAGTCCGATGGTGAGCCCGATGAGAACGCTGAGCAAGGGCTTGAGGTCTTGTTTTTTTTCCACAATCCATTCAATTGCAAAAAATACAGCGGTAAGGACAAGAGCCAGAAGCGCGAGATTATAAAAAAGAATGTAGAGCGCGCTTGTGATAATCAAAAAAAGAAATTGTTTTTTCCGGATACCCCAATAGATGAGAAGCAAAAAAACAATAGAAATCACGAATGGCCGCTCGAGAAGCATGCGCGCGAAGAACGCCGCGGAAGAAATAAAAAATAAGCCAGTCCACAGCAGTGGCTTTTGTATTCGTTCACTTTTCAGGATGAGAAAAAAGACGGTGAAAACAAGACTTGCCTGAATGGCCGCGATGATTTTGGACGCGAGAATTGGATTTTCAACAATTCGAATGACGAGTGCGGTAACGGCATGATGAAGAAAGTATGGGTCAACAGGAGCGGTCGAGAGAAAATGAAAAGGCGCCCACGGTTGTACGAGATACATCTTTCCTGACTGCGCAATCAGATCGCTATGTTTTGCGTGATAATATGGATCGTCGAGTCCAAAAAGATTTTCGATGCGTCCCTGCAGGGTGAGGAAGATTCCGAAAAAAATAAAAAAAAGAATCGTACCTTCAATAACCGATTTTTTAAGAGAGATCATACTCATGATGAATGATCAATAATCTACTGTGTAGCGAGTTTCCGTGTCTGATGCGCTCTCTCAAACTTTTTTTTGTCTGCGACTCTGCGGGTCATATCTGATAGTACATCAATAACCAATGATCAAAACATTGAACATTGATCATTGAGAATTGATCATGTTCTGTATCACATGCTCCACCGCCCCCCAACTGCTCTGTCCGTGTTCGGGTACGACAAGCACCACTTCATCGCCCACAGCGCCACGATGAAATGTGATAGACGCGGTGAGGACTTTGTATGTATGCCCTTCCGCGAACACACTCCACGCATGCGTGTCGCTGTCGTGTATGAGTTCTCCTTTGATGCGTTTTCTTTTGGTTGGTCCAATTTGTTTGTACAGAAATGTCCCGTTCGGTGTAATCGTCAATTTCAAAAAATCGCCTTCGACTAGTTTTGATTTACTCGCGTAATTTGGTGGAATGGCATATTGCTTTCCGTCTGGCCCGACCATATCCTTGCCATCAAATACGCCTTCAATCATTTGTCCATCGCTTGAAGGAAAGGGGGCGGATGGCAAGGAAGCAAGAGTTGATGGAGTGGTTATCCCTATATCCAGAAGATGGATGAGGTGTTCGAGGTCATTTTGAATACGCCGAACCGTCCTGTGTATTTCATGGGTCTCTCGAGGTTTTTGGGGGGAGAAGGTTGGTTTTGGTGATGGGGAGAGGGGGAGCCCAAGATCCATGTCAGAGAGAATGTCGGAGAGTGGTTGCATATCATGAAAAATGAATCAGGAATTATGAATCATGAATGAAGAATCTAATTGACTTTCTTGACCAATCAGAGCGTCGATTCTATCATATCAGTTTTACCCTGCGTTTGTCCCACACCAAGCTGGGACCTTTCAAGAATTTCATGTTCGACTATGCGCCGATCTCTGCCATACTTCAGCCGAGATAATTGACGGATAGCCTCACCGAGGGCAGGGTTGCCTCTCCGCGGCGGGTAGCCTTGCATATTAAACGGTTTTGTCACTTCGTTGTCAACCAGCAGTTTGGTGTAGTAGGAAAAGGATGGGGGATTGAGGAGATCATAAAAGCCAAATGTCGGCTGAAATTCTTTGGCGAGCACTTCAGCATCCTCAGGCCCGATCCGTCCTATGCACATCGTGCCGACATTCCCAAGAACCGCGTCTCGCACATCTGTTTTTTTGTCTTTTTCACTGAGCAGTTGGCCCATGTATTGATGCGCGATGATAAGGTCGAGGCGATATTTCCTGGCTTCAGAGAGAATCGTGGAAATCGAATCAGTAATAAAATTTTGGAACTCGTCAATATAGAGATAAAAATCTTTTCTGTCTTCTTCCGGGAGATCAGCGCGAGCGAGCGCTGCCATCTGGAGTTTGGCCACCACAATCAGGCCGAGAAGTTTGGCATTCACTTCTCCCACTTTTCCTTTTGCCAAATTCACAAGAAGAATTTTTTGCGAGTCCATGATCTCGCGGAAATCAAACCCGGATTTTTGTTGACCCATAATATTGCGCATCATTTCATTTTCCACAAATCGGCCTACTTTCGAAATCAAATACCCGAGCATTTCAGATTTATGGAAATCGCTTGTTTTTGCCATTTCTTTTTCCCAAAACGAGCGTACTACCGGATCTTTGAGTTTTTTGAGATATACCTTTACATAGTCATCGTCGGTAAACATGCGTGGAATGTCTATGATCGTGCCAGGCTCATTGATATCGGCCATAAGGGTGAGCATCACGTTTCTCATATTATGCTCAAACAAGGGGCCAATCATTTCTGGTGGAAACAGTTTGTAAAAAATCGAGATCATTTCTTGAACCGCGAAATCTTTTTGGTCCACTGTCTTTGCCTCGAGCATGTTGAGCCCCATAGGCCGCTCCATGTCGGCGGGCTCAAATAGCACCACATCATCGGCCCTTTCTTTGGGAATATGATGAAGGATAGATTCAATAAGATCGCCATGTGGATCCACCACACACACGCCCTCACCCTGTTGAATATCCTGAATTGCCAAATTGGCAATGAGCACTGATTTTCCGCTTCCAGATTTTCCAATGATATAGAGATGACGTCTTCGGTCCGAATTTTTGATATACACAGGCGTGTCTGTCCCTCGATAGGGAATATGTCCAAGAAGAAGTCCGTCGCGCGGCATATTGACCGGTGGCGCGGCACGCCGTCCGGTCATCCATTTGATATTTGGGGCTTCAGTTGAGTGAAGGGGCAGATGCCACAGAGAGGCCATTTCCTCGGTATTGAGTACCATGTCACGCCGTTCGTGAAAGGTGCGGTAGATAAAATCCTGAATCAGCAATGATTGTTTTCGCGGGATCATCGCGGTAAACGTGTTTCCATAGCGATACAGACTATATTGATGAAATGCATGAACGAGGTTTTCGAGGTTCATGCGGGCCGCTTCCGCAGTATCAGAAACAGAGAGAAGCCGAATCACTACCTCCATGCCGCCTTTACTTAGTTTCTGTTCAATCCCTTTGAGCATGTCTTCTTCCATCGCGGAAATCACATAATGATTTCTGCTTTCCATGTTTTTTTTCTTTTGTTGATTCATGCTTTCCCATATTTCTCGAAAAATTCTGGTGATCGCCCATTGATGCGCCACGTGTTCAAATTTTTTGCCTTTTTTTACTTCGCGTACAATCATCACTCCTCGGCGTCGCCATCGTTTGTGCGCGCTTCGAATCACTAATTGGACTGCCGCAGAGCTATTCTGCTCCCTGATACGCGCCAATACATTCAAAATAGCAGAAAGGGGATCAGAATCCAGCGTTTTGTATGTTTTGAACGGAAAGACGGATTTTCGACTCGCGGTAAGATATGCTCCCACGATAGCACTTTCTTTTGAAAAAATATTATAATCAAGCATTTCATCAATTTGCGCGTATGGATACTGGGCATGGATTTGCTGTTCGATGAGCTGGCGATACCGCACAGGAGTCGCAATATAGAAATAAATGAGTCCGTTGTGGACGACGAGCTCAAAGGCAATGTGATCATTTCTTCCCATAAACCATTTTTTGATACCTCGCTCTCCTTTGAGTCCTGCGATCGCAGAAAAAAATGTCTCGGTGATCGCGATTTCTTCTCGGACATGCTCGAGGCGATCGTCTCCCTCTGGTTTTCCCGATTGTCCTTCGGATTTTCTCTCTTTCGGAACAGCGATCTGAAGAACAATTCGCTTAAACCCTTTGGTTGCTCGCGTATGAAATCGGATCATCGCACGCAATAAAAAAAAGAGCCCGAGCAACAAAAGCACCCCGGCCCCGATCAGAAGAAGAGTGGGGGAAGGGGAGGCCGCATGGAGAGGCGATTGTGAGGCAGGAGAGAAGGGGGTGAATTGAAAGAGACCCATAAAGGCAATTTTTCATTGACCTAATTCATCGAGAATAATTCACAATCTATCTGTATACTGCTCTCTGAGCGCGAGTATTTTATCGGCTTTGATCTTCGCTTCTTGCTCAAGAAAATAGCGATTGATGCCGGGCAGAAATTTGAGCCACTCGAGAATAAGAAAAAATATTTTTTTTATCTTCACGTGAGTCGCTTTGAAAAGCTCTCGGATGGCATATGCGGCCTCTTCCCCTTTGATTTTGAATTGTTGTCGCTCGATGGACGATAGCTCATGGTAGGCATCCTCGAGACCTTCTTCCATAATTTTTTCGATTTTTTGTGTGACTTCATCTTGGACAACAGGGAGAGCCACGCGTGATACAGGACGCTTTGATTTTCGAAATGGACTTTTGATTTCTGAAAACGTTTTTTCGATAAATCCTTGTTCTTGTTTCTGTTCGCCTTGTTTTTCTTGTGAGAATTCTTCTTCTCTTTTTTTGTTTTCGAGTGCGGAAAGAATCTTCGAAGAAGACTGAAGTTCGATTGGTGTGGAATCTTTTTTTGGTTTGAGGGAGTGTTCTGGCTGTGGAAATTGGGTTGACATATAGAATGGACTCATAGTGATTTTCCGTGTCTGACGCGCTCTCCCAAGCGCCATTCAGTCACTTTTTCTTTGCCTCCAAAACCCGCGCGTTGCGGACAGGAAAGAGATCGCATCCATTTTCGACCACCATCATACTGTCAGATATGGCTCACAGAGTTGCAGACAAAGAAAAAGTGATGGGATGATGGCGCGAGAGGAAAAAATTCGATATAAGTTCGATGAGTCGTAGTATATCAAAAAAGCAGAATGTTGCCTATTCTGCTCGCAAACGTATTCTGCCAAGTGTTTATATCCGCTCCACCCAATGCGGATCTACCTCAACCATCAAATCAAGAAAGACTTTTTGATTCGTCGCGGCTTCGAGTTCACGCCGAGCCATCTGGCCAACTTCTTTTATTTTCTGTCCACCCTTGCCTATAATCACGCGTTTGTATCGCTCCTGATTGGTGAGAATTCGTCCTTGAATGATAAGCATTGGTGGAATGTCCCGGGCGAGATCAGCCGGCTTTTCTTCCACGTCATCAATTTCGACTGTCATCGCGTAGGGGATCTCTTTGTCGAAGACGGAAAAAATTTTTTCTCGGATAATTTCCGCGATCCAAAAATAAGTATCAATGTTTGTGAGCTGTTCACCTTCATAGAGCGGCTCGCCTTCTGGAAGCAGGTCAATCACTTTTTCTCGAAGCGGCTCAATATGGCTTGCGCGAAGCGCGGAGAGATGAAGAACCGCGTTGAAATCATCTGCCCATTGTTCGTAGTCTCCCGTATATTTTTTCTCTCGAGATGGGAGATCAGATTTGTTCAGCACAAGAATTTTCGGCTGTTTGAGATGGCGAATCATGCCATACACAGCCCGTTCTTCTGGCCCAATGTCTCGACTGGGATCTACCACGTATACAATGAGGTCAATGCCCGCGAGCGCTGCTTTTATTTTGTTAAATAATTTGGCAGAGAGGAGACTCCTCTTATCCTTGAATACCCCCGGTGTATCAACAAAAATCGCCTGGCCGAGAGGCCGATTCATGACACCATGAATAATATGGCGCGTCATTTGCGCGCGGAAGCTGGTCGCAGCAACTTTGGTGCCAACCAGCGTGTTCAAAAGCGTAGATTTTCCCACATTGGAGCGTCCGACCAGGACGACGAAGCCACTTTTCATAGCCTCACATTACCACACCCTTGCCTCTTTTTCAAGCGCTTGTTACACTAGTCTACATGAAAGTTCTCTTTTTGAAAGATGTGCCAGGGAGTGGGGCGAAAGGTGATATCAAAGACGTCTTGGATGGATACGCACGTCATTTTTTGCTTCCAAAAAAATTAGCGCAGATCGCCACTCCCTCCCTTGTCGCGCAGTGGAAAACAGACCGGGAAAAAACGAAGAAAAGCATGAAAAAGGAGTTAAAGACGTATCAAGAGACCGCCAATAAAATTGATGGCGCAGAAATTGAGATCAAGGAAAAGAGCAACATCGAAGGGACATTGTATGCGGCAGTGAGCCGGGAGCAGATTGCTCATGAACTCAAAAAACGAGTGGGTGTCACAATTCGTCCGAGTCAAATTTTTCTAAAGGATCCGCTCAAATTTATTGGAGAACATCGAGTCATGATAGAATGTGGCCATGGCCTCGAGGCCGAGATTATGGTCGTCATCGTTCCGTACTAAACCGTGTCCATCTCCCACCACACCGTTTACTGTATTTCATTTATGATATACTACGCCATACGGTGAGATATGGCCCACAGAGTTGCAGGCGAAGAAAAAGTGACTGAATGGCGCTCGGGAGAGCGCGAGAGACACGGAAACTCGCTATCAGTTCAATAAATTCCTCTATGAAAAAAAGCATCAAACCCATTCGGAAATATATTTTTGTCGTCGGAGGCGTTCTTTCCGGAGTAGGAAAGGGAGTGACCACAGCTTCGCTCGGGGCTATTTTTACATCCAAGGGAATTCGCACCACTGCGATCAAGGTGGATCCGTATATCAATGTGGACGCTGGCACCATGAATCCCACAGAGCATGGGGAAGTGTTCGTACTCGACGATGGCGATGAAACAGATCAGGATATGGGGAATTATGAGCGATTTCTTGATACCAATCTCACATCAACCAACTATATGACCACGGGTCGGGTGTATCTCTCGGTCATTGAGGCAGAGCGATCCATGAAATACAAAGGCAAGTGCGTGCAGGTGGTGCCAGATGTGCCAAATGAAATTATTCGAAGAATTCAAAGGGCAGCTGAGCAAAACGATGCGGAGATCACGCTCATCGAGGTCGGTGGAACGGTGGGGGAATACGAGAACATTCTTTTTTTGGAAGCCGGGCGCGAGATGAAACTCAAGCATCCTTTGGATGTTGCGTTTGTTTTAGTGAGCTATCTTCCAGTTCCCTCTCACATTGGGGAAATGAAAACGAAGCCAACCCAGCACGCGTCCCGCGCGCTGAACAGTGTTGGGATTCACGCGGACATGATTGTGGCTCGAGGAAATACTATTCTTGACAAACCAAGACGTGGAAAACTCGCGACATTTTGCGGGGTGCAGTACGAATATGTGATTTCCGCGCCTGATGTCTCGACGATTTACGAAATTCCTCTCGTGCTCGAAGAGCAGCAGACAGGGAATAAATTGCTCCATGCTGTGCATCTTCGCCCCAAAAAGAGCGTACTCGGGCCGTGGAAAGAATACGTTGATAAAATCAAACATCCAAAACAAGAGCTCCGGATTGCCGTCGTCGGGAAATATTTTGGAACCGGAGATTTCACACTTGCCGATTCGTACATTTCTGTGATCGAAGCAGTGAAACATGCCGCGTTTTTTTATCACGCAACGCCGATTCTCGATTGGGTTGATTCTGAAGAATTTGAGATGAATGTTTCAAAAGTGCGTAAACTCAGCCGCTATCATGGCATTATTGTTCCCGGCGGATTTGGTTCCCGCGGCATTGAGGGAATCATTACTGCGATTCGATTTGCGCGAGAGAAAAAGATTCCCTATCTGGGTCTTTGTTATGGCATGCAGCTTGCCTGCATTGAATTTGCCCGACATGTGTTGAAGAAGAAAGACGCACACACGGTCGAGGTCAATGAACATACACCGCACCCTATCATTATCGTGAATCCGTATCAAGCAAAAAATATTCGAGAAAATCGCTATGGCGGCACGATGCGGCTCGGCGCCTATGCGGCTGAACTCAAAAAAGGGAGCAAAGTGCATGGAGCCTACGGAAAAGAAATGATTTCCGAGCGTCATCGCCATCGATATGAGTTCAATCCTGAGTACCAAGAAGAGATGGGAGCATCTGGCATGGAAGTTGTCGGAATAAATCCGGAATCAGGATTGGTAGAGATTGTGGAACTCCGCGATCATCCATTTTTTGTCGGCACGCAATTTCATCCAGAATTCAAATCGCATCCCATGCACCCGCATCCGCTGTTTCGCGAGTTTGCGCGGGTGGCGCTGGACCGGGTCTAAATCTGTCCAGTTTGGCGCATGTTTGGCTTCTGGTCCTGTATACAACGTTTTTTGTGGCATGCCAAACTTGCGAGGTACTACATAAATTGGTCCAGGTCGATAATGACCGCAATATTGCGGAGCCAAAGTTTTATCGGTTACCAATTTGTGGATTTTTAAAATTATTTTTTTGGTAATTGATTTTTTTCAGCTACTGTTTTTTCAATAAATTTTAAAGCATAGAGGTAATTTTTACTTCATAAATGTCTCTATCCGGCGCGTCAGTTTTTTTGTTGGCGTATAGCGCTTCAACCTGTTGTATGTTCAACTGGTTGCCTCCTATTTCGGTGGAGTGGTGCGTCATGCGGATCAGGGCTTGCCGCCGTAGGCGTAATTCTTGTTGTGGTAGAATTTTAGCATGATCAAAAAAGCCTTTTGCCTCGGCGATAGCAGTGAGATTTTGGAGAATTTTATTGATTAAGTAGGCCTCTGTGCCCCGTCTCCGCGATTAGCAGACGACGACGATCTGAACCGCTTCGTTGCCGAAGCAGTGCTCGACCCTCGTCTGGTCGCGCAGACCACGCCACCTGTGGCGCTTGCCAGCCGGGACGGACACAGCGTTGGCCGTGGCGTCGTCGCCGAGCGCGCTGGGTGCCGCTGTTGCCGTCGGTGAACTCGATCAGCCCGCAATAGGGGTATATGTCGATATTCAGAAATTTGTCAATGTGAAAGACGAAAACCCCCAATACTTGACAAAATTACTTATTTTGAAGTAAAATGTATCAAAAGTAAGATATTACTGTTGCTTATTCACCGACTTGGACAGGAGGAAGCCATGGTGAATACATACAGGGTCAGGAACACGACAAGTTATGGGTGGTGCGAGGTTCACTCGTGTACCCACATGCCAAAGGGTATGAGCGTGTACCGCAAAATCGCTCCTTCGGGACACTGCTATGAGTGGGAACTGGTGCAGTTTCGAAACGACGTCCAGATCAGGTGTTGTCCGTTCTGTGGCGCACACCTGTACAGGCGTCAAAAGCCGAAAAACCCATGGCCGCTCAAGCACCGGCCTGCACCGTCCTAATCGTGTTCTTGACCGCCATCACCGGGCAGATTCGCAACTTTGCGGGCCTGCCCTTCCTCTTTTTTTGAGAGAAAAAATTGTAAAAGCCCAAGTAAGGCAATCTTAAAAATCTAACGCAACATGAGTGCGTTTGTGTGTATCTACTGACTCTTAACACGTA
>CAYJXK010000032.1:0-11025 GCA_964374115.1 uncultured Gammaproteobacteria bacterium | reverse complement strand
AAAAAAATCCATCCCAATGTGATGCGAAGCAAGGCAAGGAGCACAAGGGCTTTTTTTTCTATCATAATCATAAAAGTGTTTTATCGAACCATGGCTGTACCAACCGTGGATCGAAAAAAATGAGTAAGTGAAATCATTTCTCCATCAGAAAATGGATGATACGACGCATAGACCGGATCAAGTGTCGTATCCATGCGAAACTTCTGCAAAAATACTCGAGAAGCGCCGCGCATCATCTGGCGCATATCCTCGAGAACATCTGGAGTGTGAATTTCTTTGATAAGCGTCACGCGAAATTCGTATAAAACCCCCGCGCGCATAATGATTTGAATACTTTTCTCAATATGATCTGCGCGGACGCGTGATCCAACCAGATTTCTATATCCTGACATCGATGTTTTCACATCCATGGCGATATAATCAACAAGACCATGATCAAATATTTTTTTGATCACCGAGGGAAGGTTACCGTTGGTGTCCAATTTCACGAGAAATCCATGCGATTTTATTTTTGTGATGAATGGAATAATATCTCCCTGAATCGTTGGTTCTCCACCACTGACGACCACGCCATCGAGGAGACCTCTTCGTGTTTCTAGAAAAGAAAAAAATGTTTCTTCCGGAATAACATGTGATCGTATTTGTTGAATTTTTTCCGGCAACACGAATTCTGGATTATGGCAATATCCGCAACGGAAATTACATCCCGGAGTGAACGCGATGCATGACGTTCGCTCTGGAAAATCAAGAAGACTGAATGATTGAATACCGGAAAGGATCATACTTCAAAACAAATTCCCGATTCGCGGCAATGCACTCCTCGAAATGTTTGCGCGAATAATGCTCGGCCTTTTTGCCAGTATTAAAATGCGACACCGGCCGATGATAGCCCATCACCCGTGTCCATATTTCGCAACGGGTGCGTTGTTTTTTTTCTTCCATACATATGGGGAGTAAAAAATAATTTATTTTTCTCTCGCAGTTGCAGTATACGTTTTCCGATAATCCATATCAAATCGGACAGACGCTTCAATCCCGAGCTCTGTATCACAGGTTGGACAAAAATCCCATTCACCTGGAAGATAACCGTGCTTGGGACAAATAGAAAAAGTCGGCGTGATGGTGATATAGGGTAATCGAAAATTCGTGAGAATCTTTCGTATCAGATTCCGACATGCCTCTGCCGAACTCACGCGTTCAGAGAGATAACAATGTAGCACCGTTCCCCCCGTGTATTTCTTCTGAAGATCATCCTGCAAGATCAACGCTTCAAATATATCATCGGTAAACCCGACAGGAATCTGCGAGGAATTGGTGTAATACGGGGCTGTCTCTGTTCCTGCCTGAAGAATTCCGGGGAATCGTTTCTTGTCCTCCTTGGCAAATCGATAGGTCGTACCTTCAGCCGGGGTTGCCTCGAGATTGTATAAATGCCCGGTCTCTTGTTGGAACACTTTGAGCATAGCACGCATGCAATCGAGAATGTCCCCGGCAAATTTCTGTCCAAACGGCGTCGTGATATTTTCCGCGTCGTTGGTAAAATTCCGAATTGCTTCATTGAGGCCATTAATGCCAATCGTGGAAAAATGATTATTGAGATGCCCGAGATATCGTCTGGTATATGGAAAAAGTCCAAGATCCAACCATTTTTGAATTTCTTTTCTTTTGATCTCAAGAGACGTCTTGCCGACCTCCATGAGATGCACGAGTCGTTCAAAAAAACCTTTTCGGTCATTCTGGCACACATATCCAATACGCGCGGCATTGATCGTCACGACTCCAATAGATCCTGTCATCTCCGCGGAACCAAATAGTCCGTTTCCCCGCTTCCTAAGTTCAGTTAAATCGAGCTGCAACCGACAACACATCGAGCGCACATCGCCAGGGTGTAAATCAGAATTAATAAAATTTTGAAAATAGGGTGTCCCATATTTGGCCGTCATTTCAAAAAGAGGAAGGGTCTTCGAGTCATCCCAATCAAAATCCTTGGTGATATTGTAGGTGGGGATGGGAAACGTAAATGATCTGCCTCGTGCGTCTCCTGTACTCATCACTTCAATGAAGGCATGATTGATGTAACTCATTTCTTTTTGAAGTTCACCAAATGTATAGGAAAATGGAATGCCGCCAAGAAGAAGTCGTTTGTCTTTGAGGTCGTCTGGGCATGTCCAATCAAGCGTAATGTTGGTGAACGGCGTCTGTGTTCCCCATCGAGACGGAATATTGAGATTGAACACGAAAGACTGCATGTGTTGGTACACGTAGGCATAAACATATTTTTCGACCCACTCCTCAGAAGGCTGTCCCAACGGTTTCATTTTTTCTCGAAGTTCCATCTCATATTTCTTTACAAATGGGGCGAGATACGTGTCGAAACTGGAAAATGCTTGCGCTCCTGCCCATTCATTTTGAAGCGTCCCTAAAAAATTCACCATCTGAGCAACGGCGGAGCTGAGATGTTTCGGCGCGTGAGACTCGATTTTCTCTGGTACACCATTGAATCCTTCTTCGAGAAGTATGCGGAGACTCCAGCCAGCGCAATAGCCGGAGAACATATCAAGATCATGAATGTGAATATCGGCATTGCGATGCGCGTCTCCGATATTTTTCGGGTAAATATGAGACAACCAATAATTGGCGGTGACTTTTCCGGCTGTGTTCAAAATCATGCCGCCAAGAGAATATCCCTGATTGCTATTCGCATTCACTCGCCAATCAATCTTATTCAAATACTCTGTGATCGTTTTTTCCACTTCGATCACAACCTGTTTTTCCTCACGCGCCTCTCGGCGTTTTTGCCGATATAAAATATACACCTTGGCCATCTCGATATACCCATACTGAATGAGCACATCTTCAACAATATCCTGGACATCCTCGACAGTGGGAATTATATCAAAATACGCGTCATGCAATATTTTTTCCGCTTCTTTCCCAATCATAACCGGCACAGCAAGATCGGTAATCCCTACAACTTTGGCTGCTTTTGAAACCGCGACCTCAATTTTTTGTACAGAAAAATCAACAATCGCGCCAGTGCGCTTTTGAATTTTTGATACTGTCATACAAAAGAGTGTGTTCTTTCTTCTTATATAAACGGGAAAAACAAAAAAAGGTGTCATCAGTACCTTTTTTGTCCCTCACTCCTCACGCATAGATCGAACCTTCTTTCTCGCCCGACTCGCGATAAGCTTCACCGCATTTTCGGTTTTATTCAAATGAAGACCGATATCCCGGAGTGGGAGCTCCTGATAATACATGAGGATGAGAACCTGGCGCTCGATCGAAGAAAGTGTTGTAAGAACCTGAGTAGCTTCTAACACATCGGACATATTTTCTTCGAGATCAACGCCAACATACTCCGAGATAATGTCGAGCCGCGCTGTTTTTTGTTCACGAACATAATCAACCAAGAGATGGTGGGCGATCCGTCGAAGATAGGTAAGATATGACGCATTCGAAGGCGTAAAATGTTTGAGATATTGAAATGCGCGAGTGAATGTCTCTTGCGTAAGATCATAGGCATGATGGGTGTTGTCTCTCAAGTGCGATCGCAGATACACAAACACATCTCGGTAATATTTTTCATACAAAAAAGCAAACGTTGACGCATCCTGTTGCGCGCGCAGAACAAGATCATGATCATCGGTGCGATAAGCAAAACGTTCGTATGTAGGCTTGAGCAATTGTTCATCGAGAAATGTGATCCATCCGCGCTCTTGTTTCGAATATGTCGTATCTTTCAAAGATAACCACTCACAAAAACGCGATATCTTTATTCGATCCGGAATCTCCTCACTGAATGTAGAAAAAAACCATTGAGAGGAAAAAATCTGAGCCAATTCTGTTCCATGTAGCTCAAAAAAATAGCGCATCTGTCTGTCATCATCCCAAATGGGAGCGATGGAGAGTCTCTGAGAAACAACCCCGCCACTCTTTGCTTTATTGGAGACTGTGGCTATAAACGGTTTCTTTTTTGTTTTGATTGTATGCCAGAGTTCTTCGTAAAATGATCGTGGCATATGACCACCCCAGAGCTCGCCTGGCCGTTTGCCAATCACCTCTCTCACCGAATATCCGGTGTGTTCCTCAACCGACGCATTCACATAGAGCACGCGGCTGTCGAGATCAGTAATCATAATGATCCCTGGCGCATGATCAAGGAGGGAAAGAAAAGAAGATGACGAAATGGTACGCATAGTGATATACTATAAGTAATACCACACGTTATTCTTCATTTCCATATTCTATGGCCAAAACCATCCCATCAAAACGGAAACAGAAAATCATGGAAGATGTATCGGAAATCGCCGATATACTTATTGAACACTTGCGCGACTTCAAAGAGCGCGTTGCCAAGATGAATCCAGAAAAGAAAAAGAAGGCAGTGAAGGCGCTCGCAGGAGCCGGAGCGCTACTTGTCGGCCTCGGTCTTGTGAAGCGTATCAAGAAAAAAAGAGCAAAGAGACGGGCGGAAAAAAAATAAATTTCAAAAAGGAGTGTATTGTCTCAATCGCTTTCGACACGCTCGATATGTCGGGATAGTTTCTCCAACCAATGTCCAAAATTGCGGTGAATGATTCATTTCTCGCAGATGACAGAGCTCATGAACAATCACATAATCCGCAAGTTCCATCGGCAAAAAGAGCAAACGATAATGAAAACTCAAATTTTTCTTGCTTGAACAACTCCCCCACCGGCTTTTCATGTTTTTTACGCTCACTCGGTTCCATAAAAACCGATATGGTGTGTTATACACGCTCATCCGTTCGTGAATAAATTCAATAGCGCGCGATCGACAAGTATGATAATTTTCTTGCTTTGCTGCTTCTCTTGTCTGCCATATTTCTTTTTGTTTCATGACACGTGCGAGTGTTTTTTGTATCCACACAGCGTGCTCCGCAACAAACGCCGCGATTCGATACGCGGGAAACCGCGACGGTACGGTCACAATCACTCCGGCTACGCATACGAAAATTTTGACTCTCTTGGCTCGGACGCTTCGCTTGATACGATATGGAATAGAAAACATAGAAAGCTGTGATTTCAATTTTACTCCATTAG
Source organism: uncultured Gammaproteobacteria bacterium (assembly GCA_964374115.1). Taxonomy (GTDB): domain Bacteria; phylum Patescibacteriota; class Patescibacteriia; order Magasanikbacterales; family UBA922; genus CAYJXK01. The sequence goes on along the minus strand of CAYJXK010000032.1, from coordinate 5,961 downwards.
AGCCTGTCTCACAAGTCTCTTCGGTCGCGAAAATCATACATTTTGAGCGAAAACTGTGCGATACACAGTTTGGAGCCAACAGGTATGATTTGCAATAGAATATGGACTTGTGAGACCGGCTCTGAACAAGATACACAACAGACCGCCCCTCTCTCTTTCTTTTGAAGAAAAACTTACAGCTTCGCGGCGTAATAGTCAGTCAGTCTTGCAAGAATCGTACCGATGCCCCATGATACCGTCGGCGTTGCCCCGGCGTGCTGCGCCGTCCCCGACGATATCACTTTTGATCGCATTTGACCTCATGCTTCGGCTCCTTGACGCCGATTGGTCTCGCCGGGGGCGGCGTCGGCCACGGTGGCCTTGAACGCCGTGGAGAGGTCGCTGGTAACGACAGCTTCCTCTCATTTCCGGCTTCGCCCTCGCCCTGCTTCACTTGGATTGGAGCAGAGCGTTACCTTTTGGTCCCTTCTGGGTCTTGACGCCCTGTTGCAAGTTTTTCTCAAACATTCGACTACTTTTCCAGAAAAAATAAATGACCAAAGTATTAAAAAAGCTCTTAATGAAGAGCTTTTTAAAATTTGACGCTGTTTATTTTTTCTGTAGATCTATACATTTTTGAGAAAAACTTACAATACACAGGAGTGACAACTGATATATAAAATTTTTATTTTCCTAACATCATCCTCGCAATCTGCAACTCCTCATACGAATACTCCCCGCTCAACGCTTCAAACACAGGTGACAGACGGTCAGTGTCGAGCTCATGAAATGTAGCCTGAATCTCTCCCAATTTTTCTGAAAGCCGTGGCGTCAACAGTCGAGAAAGATCGTCGCGTGAAATGAGGCCCTTCCCCGCAAGTTCCTCAACATGCCCCATAATCGTTCGCGCGACAAGTCCACGTGTTTTTGCAATCTCGGCGATGTTCTTTCCTTCATTCCATAATGTGAGCGTTTGGACGAAGGTGCTTTCTTTCTTTTTTCGTTCAGATATTTTTTCTTTTTTTATTTTCGCTGCTTGAATTTTTCCTCCACACCGAATAATAAAATCTCTGTATTTTTTCTCGAGATCTGGTACCGAAATCTCAGCGACTCGCGCTTCGGCTTCACGAGCCGCCGCCCGAAATGATGCGTCCTTTTCAAGAATATCTGGATGCACTTGAAATGCGCGTTCATTCCATCCTAATAAGTGAAGCCCTGAAAGCCGACGCACACGGGACAGAGCCACGTAGCCTTGTCCATATTCGAAAACATCGGTAAGATCCATCACTGCCTCGTCGAGACTCATGCCCTGACTTTTGTGCACCGTTATCGCCCAAGCCAGCCGCAATGGGAGCTGTATAACCTGCGCGCGCACTTTACCATGCTCCTCTACAGTCCACTCCATTGGCTCCACATGAATGCGTCGTTGACCACGAGTCAAAACGATTGGATATCCGCTCTCTTTTTCAAAGCCTTCAACGACCCCCAGCGTGCCATTGACAAACCCAACTCGTGGATTATTTTTGGTAAACATGACCGCGGCATTGGTTTTGAGATGCAATGTTTCCGGAGACAAGCACCCACGCATGAGCGCTTCGACGAGAGGGCGTGGACCGTGGGACTCCATAAGAAATGTGCGTGGCTTTCCTTCGAGTTTATGAATCATGTCATCATTCACGCGATCCACATCCACATTATGCGCGTACAGCTTTGGCGCGTGAAGTGGAGCGGCATGATCGAGCGTTTTTCTTTTTTCAATATGCGACAAATGAACATCTGCAAACGCATTGCCTCGAATCGCGGAAAGGACTGTCAAAAAATCCATATCATCTTGTCGGTATTGCTCAGTAAGATAACAGACGACTGATCTCGCTCCCGTCCATGCAACGCAATCGTATGCAAAACGGCCAAATTGATCTTCCATAAATGTGGCCTGAGCGTTTTGAATGGTATCTTTTTTTACCACTGGCGGCAATTGAAAAAAATCACCGACAAAGACAACTTGCAGGCCGCCAAACGGTTCCGCGCTCTCTCGGATCGTACGACAAACCATGTCCACAAGAGATAGAGTACCAGGTGAAAGCATAGAGACTTCGTCAATAATGAGCACATGCGTGCGGCGCACGCGCTTGGCCACATATTCGTTTGTAGCGATGGTAGAGAGATCCTGTTTGTCGAGTTCTGTTTTGATACCAATACCACCCCATGAATGAATCGTCATGCCGCCGATATGGGTCGCGGCAATCCCGGTCGAGGCAGTAATCGCCGGCTCAATCTCATGCTCACGCAAATATGACACATATTCATTAATGAGATGCGTTTTGCCAGATCCTGGCTCACCAGTCAAAAAAACATTGCTGCCGGTTTTGAGAATTGTGAGAGCTTGATCTTGGGTCATAGTTGAGAACCTATTACGACGAATTACGTCCAGAGCTTGCTGTGTTTATGCGTGATGCGATTGGGGTGGTTGGTAATAATTCGACTTGATGACCCTTCATACTAATTCAACAGTAATGATGTCTGACACCTTCGAAAAACCATTATCCGCCGTAACCAACGGTATATTTTCAAGATAAGCGATGGCAGCATAAATTGCATCCTGAGAGCCAAGTTTATGCAAAAAAAGATCATATAAATTTTCACTTTCAATTTTGTCTATCAAATTTCTTGTTATAGGATAAAATATTGGGCCTGCCATTTCCAAAGGGGAGATTCCTCTCCATTTGTTTTCTTTTTTGATTTTTCTCAATTTGGTATTAATTTCAATCAAGGCATGCATCGGAAAAATTAGGGTTATAGTTGGTTGAGGAGTATTGGCTGCGAATATAGACTGCATAAATTGCATAGATCGAGAATGGTGCTCATCATCTTGATTCAAAAAACCTAACATTACTGACGCATCAACCAATTTTCTCTGCATATTGTTCATAATACAATTTTGAATTCTTACTTCTTCAACAATTGTAAAACCAACCGAACCATGCGGTCTTTATTTTTTGGATCACTTTCAGCGATAAAGAGAGTAATTGCTGTCAGCGTGGCCGGCGTAATCTTGGTTCGATCCAAAATTCTGGCTTTTTGCAAAAACCAAACAAAGGCAAAAGCGCCACATCGTTTGTTGCCATCAACAAATGGATGATTTTTGACAATAAAATACAAAAGATGAGCTGCTTTTTCTTCAACAGTTGGATACACGGCTTTGCCGCCAAATGACTGCATGACATTACCAACAATGCCAGCAATTGCGCCACTTCGATTTTCTGTGCCGAACAATTCAGTCGCTTGACCCTTCGTAAGAAGAGATTTTTTTAGATCTGCCAGAGCTACTTCAATCTGTTTTCCCGTTAGAGCGACTGATCGTTTTGTCACACCGCGAGTAACTAACTTATCCTTATCATACGCCTGCAATGACAACCAGGTATCGGCAAATGTGGAGACAAGTTCGAGGACACTGGCATGATCAACCGAGGCGCCTGGAGGAAGAAGGGCTTTGATATCTTCAATTGCCTTTTGAAATTCAGCGTAATTTCTTTTGACAACAGATTTATTGATGGTGAAGCCCTTCGTAATGTGTTCCTTCAACACTTTTGTTGCCCATTGGCGAAAATGGGTGGCTTGTTTTGAATTGACGCGATAACCAATAGATAAAACGAGATCCAGATTATAATACTCAATATTTCTTTTTATTCTACGACTTCCCTCAATTTGAACTGTTTCCAAAATGGAAACAGTTGATTTTTGTTCTAATTCTCCTGAATCAAAAATATTTTTTATATGCTTAGAAATTGCGGCTTTTTGCACATCAAATAACTCGGCAATTTGTTGTTGAGTTAGCCAAAAAGTATCTTTTCGAGTATCCGCCCGCAATTCAAGAGCCCCAGATTTTGCCTGGTATACCACGATAGTATTTTTTTGTTTCTCTTTCATATTTTCGTTTTATCAATGAGTATTGTACGCGCAAAATAAACCTCGTGTCAAGAAAAAAGCTCTACATGTAGAGCTTTTTTATATTTTTGTCTATTCAACTACCCTACTATGCATCTACCAACACCTTAAAACCACCGTACGCCATCCGTTTCATATCAAATGGCATTGGTTTGTCCTTGTATTTCGGATCATTCATGAATGCATCTTTCATCACCTTTTTATTGACTGCATCACGATGCGCACGGGATTTGTAGGTGATGTAGGAAAACACCACCACTTCATTGCGTTTGAGCTTGGTCATTGTGGGAAATGTGAGCGCCTTCATACCACCCATGTTAGGATGTAGATCATCGCCCACGCATTCTTTATAATCAAGCGCCCCGTATTTTTTCCCCTACTCCTATATATGTATCGTACCCTCAACCCTATTCCTCTTTCAACAAATGTGAAAATTTTTGACGAAGTTTCACAATTTTTGGGTCAATCACAAATTGGCAATATGGTTCCCCACTATTTTTTTCATAATATTGCTGATGATAGCCTTCGGCCTCGTAAAACGTATCGAGTGATTTGATTTCTGTGATAATCGGCTTAGAGAACGTCTGGTCTTTTTCTAAATTTTTAATAAATGTTTCGGCAGCAATTTTTTGTTCTTCGTTTGTATACAAAATCACTGAACGATATTGCGTGCCCACATCATTGCCCTGGCGATTGGGCTTGGTTGGGTCATGGGTCGCAAAAAATACTGAAAACAATGTATCAAGTGAAATAACCGACGGATCAAATTCTATGTTGATGACTTCGGCATGTCCGGTATTGCCAGACGACACCGCGTGATAATCCGGATTGTCGCGCTTTCCGCCTGCATATCCAACTTTCACGCCCTCAACTCCTTTGAGTCTCCGAAAAATCGCTTCGGTACACCAAAAACAGTCTCCGCCAAAAACAATAGTCATATGCACCTCACCCCAATTAACTCCCGCACCCGCTCCATTGTCTGCATCGCGACCGCTCGCGCTTTTTTGGCGCCGCTGTCAAGCATACTGCTCACGACTTCTTGATTTTTCAATAATTTTTGTCTTCGAGATCGAAATTCGGTGAACCCATTGGCAATTTCTTCGGCCAAATCGCATTTGAGATCGCCATACAAAATCGTCCCAATTTTTTCTTTGGCAACGTATGTCTGATACATTTCTGGCCGAGCAACATGTTTCAGAAGAAGTAATAAATTTTCAACTCCAGGCGAACATTTTCCGGGAACGGTTGCCGTCACGGCTTTCATCAATTTTTTCTGAACGACGTCTGGTTCGTCCGCGAGCTCAATCACATGCCCAAGCCCCAAAGATTTGCTCATTTTCTTTGTCGGATCGAGCAAGCTTTTTACGCGCGGGAGATCTGTTAGTTTCACGCGCGTTTCTGGAAAATAATCGCCGTATCGTTTATTAAACCAGCGCGCAATATCGCAAGTGAGTTCCACATGTTGCGCTTGATCTTCGCCCACTGGCACGATATTTCCATGATAGAGTAGAATATCGGCCGCTTGGAGAATTGGGTAGGTAAGAAGTCCGACATTAATATGTTTCTTCTGATCTTTGGATTTATCTTTGTACTGTGTCATGCGATTGAGTTCGGCGATAGGCGTGACGCTAGAAAACACCCAGGCCAATTCTGTGTGCTCCGGCACATGTGATTGCACAAAAAATGTTGATTTGTCCGGATCAATGCCAAGCGCCAGTAGTTCTACCGCGGTTCGAATAATTTGTTCTCGACGATCTTCTGCCCTTATATTCCCTGTAAGCGAATGATAATCCACAATACAAAAATAACAGTCAAACGCATCACTATTTTGCAATTCCACCCACTGTTTCACTGCTCCGAGATAATTGCCAACATGCAGGTTGCCCGTAGGCTGAATGCCAGAAAAAATGACTGGTTTTACCATAGTGTAAAAAATAATACTGCTCGTAGTATAAAAGAAGGGACTGTATTAGTCAAATACATGTATTAGTCAAATACATTTTGCACTCCGGCTGTGAATAAGTGTCTTGAATGTAC
>CAYJXK010000031.1:1093-11343 GCA_964374115.1 uncultured Gammaproteobacteria bacterium | reverse complement strand
GAAAAACAGGCATCGAACGTAGCTTTTGCCATATCCACACCGATATATGTATTGACAGTCATATCTATTTGGCTATACTATGGGTAAAAGGAGCAAGAGAGAAAGAAGAAAGAAAAAGAAAGAAGAAAGAGAGAAGCAGTGAGCAGGTTGCCATCTCCTTGAAACAGCAAAGACAGGTTCGTTTGTTATGCGAGGAAGCCTGTATACACACACGGCGACAGGCGCCTCAACTATCTTATTCGTCTTTGTTGAGCCAATTCCAGGAGACCACACGTTAAGCGACGAGGATAGCAGTGTGCCTGGCGGCACACTGCTGCCTCAACACGGCATTCGTGGTTCTCACTAGTAAAAGCATACCATGGGTGGTATGCTTTTACTATACGAACACTGCGTATGCGGTTACGGCTTGCTCCATACCTCCGCAAGCCTCCACCCATATTTGCCAGTGGTAAGCACTTCGTGCAATTATACCACTGGCAAACATCGCATATTCTGGGACGTTATCGGAAATAAATTATTTTCATTTTTCGATTTTTTTGATAATTGAGAGGCGAATTTTGATAATTATTTGATTAGGGTAAATATGGTGTCCCGCCCGTTTGTTCGGGCGGGACGATTTTTTTAAAAAAACATCCCACTTTTAAAGTAGGATGTTTTATCGTTTTTAAGGTCGCCCTCGTTCTAACTACCAGTAATGATAATTATAACGAGTTGGGGGCGGCCTTGTGAAAGATCGGCCGCCCCCACTCGCATTGTGCGGTAGTTGCGGTCAGATCATGCCGACTTCCTTGTCGGCCTTGTAGACCTTCTTCTGCTCCTTCTTGTCCTTGGGCCAGCTGGCGAACATGTCGCCGAACAGGCTCAGGATGGTGGCGAGATCGGCGTGCATCGACTGGATGCCGAAGCGTGCCTCGAACTTGTACTCCTTGCCGTCCTGGCCGACGAAGCTCACGCTCACCTCGCGGTACGGCAACCGCTCGATCTCCTTGCTCTCATGGTCGCAGTAGACCGTCTCGCCGTCGATGCGCCGCGCGAGCGTGAACATGACGCGGCCGGCGGTGACCATACTGCGCAGCGAGGTCTGGCCGAACGTTCCGCTCATGCCGCTGGCGGTGCAGTTCTGGATGACCTCGAAGAGACCACCCTGGTAGACCTCGGCGTCGAAGCGGTGGATCATCTGCATGACGACGGTGTCCTGAGCGGTGAAGTAGCCCTCGAGAGTCTTCTCGAGCCACGCGCTATTCTCGCCCTCGAGGAACTTTGCCAGGCTCATGCTGAGCGTCTGGTTGAGCAGGGCGCGGTTGATTCCACCGAACTCGATCTCGGTGAGGCTCGGGATCTCCGTGTCGCGCTCCATCTCCTTGTTGTACTCCGCACGGCACTCGGCGGCCTTGGGGTCGTTGCTCGTCCGGAACAGGTCGACGGCGCGCGCGATGTACATGGGCAGGAAGTGGTAGATGCCGGTGTGCTCGAACTCCGGCACGTTGGTGTTCTCGAAGAACCAGATGATGAACTGGATGAGCGGGTACAGCCCGCGCGTCCGGCACTCACCACGCTGGATCCTCTTGAGACGGGAAAGCATTTCGGTCTTGGTCATCGGAATTCTCCTTGTAGCCCGTGGGCTGGGTTGTGTGACACACTCCGCTAATAAGCGGCATGTTTTATACCAAACTTTTGATGTAAAATATGCCACTCACAAGGAATAGCACCAATAAGCCGTTCTGTCAACCACCTATACAGGATTTTGGCAATATTTCATCTAATGTTAGCTAAATTTCCGTCATTATGGCCAAATGATTGGCGAGTGCGCAATTCACCCCTTTAATTCCCCTCTTGCGCCCCCGTCAAATGGAATCAAAATTCGCCCCTTTAATAATTGAAAAAATCGAAAAATGAAAATAATTTACATCCGATAACACCGAGTATGCGGTTGCGTGAAGAAGAAATTATTGATTTTTCTTTTCATTTTAAATTGGGCTCTTTTCAATTTTTTCTATCAGAAAGATGAACGCCCTGCCCACGGAAGTGTGGACAGGGCGTGATGGGCGGAGCGGCGAAGCGCTCGGCTACTGGCGCGAGAGGATGTCATACATTTCTGCGCACAGGTTGTCGATATCCTCGATCGTGTCGTAGGACGGACTCTCGTCCTCCCTCCAGTTCCACGTGCGCAGAACCCGCTGAAAGTCAGCGAGAATCTCGGCTCGCTCCTTCTCAGGAACGTCGATCTCGCGCAAAATTCCGAGTAGAACAGAGGTCGCTCTAAGAGAGCGGAGGCCGTCGAAGTATTCTTCGGAACCTCCAATACCGTGAAGACCTTCGAGATCCTTTCTGATCTTCTGGATGATCACTTCGTACGCCGGTCGCTTTGCTGATTCGCTCATGTCGCTTCCTCCTTTGTTTAGTTTGCGACTATTCCTTATACCACGACCGCGCCCCGCTTGTCAAGCCAACGAGGGACGAAAAAATTGAAAAGAGCCCTAAATTAAGGAAAAAAATCAATAATTTCTTCTTCACTCCACCCAAATCCCGCCCTTGAAATTGAGGGTTTAAGGTGATAAAATAGATTTATTGTGAAGTGAAAGTCTGTGCTGAAAAAGAAGGGCGGGACTTCGCATACTCGGAAACGTTCGTATTCAGGTGTTGGAGTGAGAATTTCTTCGTTGCAACCACATTCCCACTGCCATCATGCCAACGAATAACAACAGAAGCGCGATCGCTTGATGTTGGCTTTGCAAAAATAATGCAATAGATCCAAACAAAAAAGAAATCGCGTATAAAAGAAAAACAGCCTGTCGCTGCGACATGCCTGATTTGATGAGCGTAAAATGAAGATGTTCCATGTCCCCGCGATAAATCGGACGACCTTTCTGGATGCGACGAATAATCACTCGCCCAACATCAAACATGGGAAGCCCCATCACAAGAAGTGTTGTCGCGATTTTTCCACGAGACATGATAGCCAAAGAGCCTAAGAGGAATCCTAAAAAAAGACTACCACCTTCCCCAAGAAATATCTTTGCTGGATGAAAATTCCATACAAGAAACCCCAGACACGCGCCGGCAAAAATGAGGGAAAGAAGCGCGACATCCGGCTGAAACCACTCTCTTTGCATGCTCACAAAAAAAATCATAAACGCTCCGATACTTACGATTCCCGTGGTAAGACCATCGAGTCCATCAAGAAATTTCGTGGTGAACATCATGCCAAGGAGCCAGAAAAAAACCACAATATCAGAAAGAAGAAGCCAATCCACAATCCCTTGGACAAGGATCGCTGGCTGATCTACATGCAGCACGCCTCCGAATGGATTGGTAATCACATCAGGCGCGATACCAAAAAAAACAATGGTGAGCGCCGCGCATATAGGAAACAAAATTTGCTTTCCTGGAGATAATGTATACTTGTCATCGAGAATTCCACCAATCATGAGGATAAACCCGCCGATAAAAAGACCGACAAGATATCGTACTGCCGCGCCGACCACGAGAATATCTCGAAAAACCAGAACAGAACATGTGACAAGAAAAAACGCGATAAAAATGGCGATCCCCCCGCCGAGAGGCGTCTGTTTTTTGTGAATTTTTCGTGTGTTCATCTTTGGTGAATCGACAATGCGCCAACGAATCATCAAGACCCGCACCAAAGCCGTGAGACCAAAGGAAAGAAAAAATGTCCCGAGAAAAAAAAGAAAAAACATATTAATCCCCCGCCTTCTCCACTCGAATCTCCGCCTTTTCACCAATCACGACCGTATCTCGCCGACGAAGCTTGTTTCCAAGTACCAGCTCCGCGAGTGTATTTTCAATTCTATCCTGAATCGCTCTCCGCATGGGACGCGCCCCAAATTCTGGATCAAATCCCGCCTCCGCAAGCGCATCCAAAGCGGCATCTTCGACTCGCAAAAACACACCTTTCTGTTCCAAATCTTTCGCCACCCGCGCGAGCATGAGAGAGGCAACTTGCTTAATTTCTTTTTTTGTGAGAGACCGAAAGAGCACAATACCATCGAAACGATTCAAAAACTCTGGACGATAATATTGTTTCAATTCTCCTCGAATGAGCAGTTGTCGAATATCCTCAACCGGCATTTTTTCTTGAATTTTTTCTTGGACAAATGCGGTCCCCGCGTTCGAGGTCGCGATAATAATCGTATTGGTAAAATCAATCACACGACCAACGCTATCGGTGAGCCTCCCATCATCAAATACTTGCAAAAAAAGATTTAAGACATCTGGATCAGCTTTTTCAAGCTCATCGAGAAGCACCAATGAAAATGGATGTTGACGCACTGCCTCGGTCAAGAGTCCTGTGCCTTGCGCTCCTGGCTCGCCAATCAAGCGATATATACTTGCCTTATCTTGATACTCACTCATGTCAATCCGAATCATGCATTTTTCAGCCCCAAAGTAGACCTCTGCAATCGTTTTTGCAAGCTCTGTTTTTCCGACACCGGTCGGTCCAAGAAAGAGAAATGTGGCAATCGGCCGAGCGCGAGATCGGATATCGGCCCGGGCTCTCCTCAGGGCATTGGCCACAAGCACTACTGCCTCATGCTGGCCGATGACCCGGGCATGCATGGCTTCTTCGAGCCGCAAGAGTTTGGCTGATTCATCTTCGGAAATCGCGGTACTTGGGATTCCTGTTTTTTCACTGACGACCACCGCGACATCCTCTCCTCGCACCAGTTGCCTCTCTCCTCGAGAGCGACGCACAAAGCTCGCGGCTTCGCTCATGAGTCCAATCGCGCTCTCGGGAAGCGGCACGTCATGCAAAAAACGACCAGCGAGCGTGACCGCATGGTCCAGCGCTTCATACGAAAAAAACACATGATGCTTGTATTCCAGTTGCCCTACCTTGGACTCAAGGACTTGAATTGCTTGATTTTCATCCATCGCATGAATATCTATCCGTGAAAATACTGATCCTACTTCTGAATTAAGAATATATTTATTGTATCCCTCGACCGTCGTTGTCGCAAAACACAAAAAATTTCCTTTCCCTAAATATTCGGCAAGGGTCTCTGAGACATCGAGCACTTGTTTTTCTCCGCCGCCGCTCATGAGATCATGGACATTATTGATAAAAAGAATAATATTTTTTGCCTTCCGAATTTCTTGCATCATACGAATAAGCCGCTCTTGCGCTCCTGCGATTGTAGTTCCCGCGAGAAGCGATGAGGAAGACAATTGCACCAGTCGCTTATCATTGAGGCGTTTGGGCACATCGTCTTCAATCATCCGAAGCGCGACTCCTTCGATTACGCTCATTTTGCCGACACTTTGTGGTCCCACGAGAAGCACGCTCTGTCGTCCACCCTCGATAACGCGAAAAATTTCTTCCATTTCTTTCTCCCGCGCAATACAGGGAGACAGATATCCATACATGGCCGCCATGGTAAGATCCTGACTAAAATTGTTGAGGTATGGTGTCGCGACAGCAGTCATCGCACGATCAAGCCCATACTTGCTTCGATGCGCGGCAGCACGACGGGATCGAAGATATCCACGTCGAAGTTCTTCTCGAATCCGAAGCCATTCGATCACATTATTGAGCTTTTGTGTGTCCACATTCAGATCATAGAGTACCTCTTGCAAGAGAGAAGATGTGGCGACAGACGCTGACAAAAGCTCTGTAACAAACACATGATCTTGTTTTGCTTCGCGAGCTGTATCATAGGCAACAAAAAGGAGCTGATCAATGTCATCTCCGACTGTCGGGGCATCTCTCGTTTGCTCACGAGGAATTTTCCTCATAAGAAGTTTGACAAAACGATCAGCTGGAATGCCAAGACGCAAAAAAATACTCTTAATACCCGAGTTTCTGAGAAGCGCCAAAAAAATATCTTCTGGAAGAACCTGCGATCCACCCGCCCGATCTGCTATTCTGTACGCCTCTTCGAGTACGATCATGGCATCTTCGGAAAAAAAATGTGATATGTCAACACGCTTTTTTCGGGAAATTCGAAATGCCTCTTGCCATGAAGACAATGCTCTGCTTTCTCCTTCTCCCCGATGGCCAAACAATTCATCTGCTCCGTATGGAATCGAACGCGCCGGGTGTCCGAGCGCGGTGAAGCGATAGATCACATAGCACCAAAATAGAAGCGACAACCAAAAAAGAAGCTGTTCATCTCCCCCGATTTCTTTCCAAAAAGAAATTCGCACGACATCGTCAAGACGATCTTGGGTGAAAAGGAGAAAGAAAAAAAATCCTAAAAATCCTATCGCAAAAATCAACGCGCCAATACAATGAACATAATCATATGTCCTTCGCGCGCGTTTCAGACGTATATGATACCGAGTAAGCGGCTCTCCAAAAAAGAAAAAAACATCATTCAAGAGCCGCCCACGGATCATTCCTCGACAGGATCGGCACCGATGCATTTTGACAAATCCTGTTCCGCCACACGCCGTGCATCGGAGAATTGGAATTGCGGGAGTCTTTTCAAATGTCATAATTTATGCCATCAATGATCGCGCCAGCATGACACTTATGAACACAGGCACAGCAAGCCAGACGATGATGATGAGCGCAACACCTATGAGCCATACAAATAGTGCGGTACTTCGTCCTATCACGTTCACAAACCGCATAAAAATACTCATGAGCCTGCCTCCGATATCGGTTTGACCAAACATAGGCACAAAGATATTTTTCAGCCACAGTGCTGGCGCGAGCGATCTGTTCCCATCTTTGAAAAGCTCAATCGCAAACCGAAGCACGCGGAAAAGTCCTGGGCCATACCACCAAAGGGGAAAATAGAGAACATCGAAAACGAATTCGATAAAAAGACGTTGCAAAACGAGGAGAAACATATAAAATCTATTTGCTACACTACGAACTACTGGCTCACTTGTAGCGAGTTTCCGTGTCTGACGCGCTCTCCCGAGAGGAAAAAACGCTATGAGTTCTGCTATTGGGTATTCTATCATAAAAATAAAGAAACTCCCATTCCAGGAGTTCTTTTAGAGTCTGTCTCACAAGTCTCTGAGCGAGCCGCAGACACGTGAGCTCTACCGCCGTGCCACCACCGATTGAGTACCACGAATATAGACGACTTGCTCTGCAACAACAAAATTCTTTTCTTTCAATCGTTCTTGCACACGCGCGAGAGACCGATATGATGCAATGTCTACATCCAGTCGTTGGTTCTCTTTTTCGAGCGCTTCCACCTGTCGTTGCAACTCGGTGATTTCAAATCCCGTTGTAGACATTTTTGTCATCTCAATAATATACAATACACTCCCCATGAGACACATCACACACAATCCCACCCGAAAAACACGCCATTCCCACAGTTTCAAAAGACGACCACTTTTTTTCCGTTGTTTGCGTTCTTTTGGTGATAAATATGCGACCATACAGTGGCTATTTGGTAACATTGACCTTTCACAATTACCTGAACGAAAAACCTATGATTGCGGCCACCTTCTTGCCCTTCACCGTAAAAAACCTCATCGTATCTACGGATACGCCTGCGGTTTTTTACGGTTCCAGGGCATCAAATCTGGCTCACACTCATACATGTTTACTTATTCATGCAATTGTGAAAGGCCAATACGTATTGGCTCAAAACGTTCTGCGACTCGAAGCTTGGCAGATGCCGCACGGGGATTTTTTTGTCGCTCTTCGGGACGACACTTGATCGGCTTTTTGGTAACAATCCTAATGGCAGATGTTCTTTCTACTGTTTTAAAAAAATGTTTGACAATTCTATCTTCGATCGAATGAAATGTGATGACTCCGAGTCTCCCACCTGGCGCCAAGATACTGACCGCTTGAGGAAGTGTTTGTTCGATGACGCTCAACTCATCATTGACCGCAATCCGAAGCGCCTGAAACACTTTTGTCGCCGGATGCAATCCTCCAATCCAGGGGATATCCCTTTTTGTTTTTAATTTCTTCCGATAGACCGACAAAATAATTTCTACTAATCGATGTGTCTTCTCTATTGGTTGTCTTTTTCGTTCTTCCACAATCGCGCTGGCAATCTCTTTACTCAGTTTCTCTTCCCCATATTCTCGAAATATGTTTTCAAGTTCTTGTTCTGAAAAAAGAGAAATAAGATCAACGGCGCGAGATCCTACTTTCACACACGCGTACCGCATATCAAGCGGTTCGTCTTTTTGGAAAGATAATCCCCTCCCCCGCTCTTCCATCTGTGGAGACGACCACCCAAGATCGAGAAGAATCGCGTGCACCGGACCAAAGCCAGTCTCGCGGATAATATCAGAGAGACGAGCGAAATTATCACGAACAAATATCACGCGAGGAGAAAACCGATACAGAAACTGTTTCGCTCGCATGAGCGACTCCGGATCCGCGTCAATCGCAAGGAGTTGGCCGTTTGGCGCTGTCTTTTCAAGGATCATCTCTGCGTGTCCCGCATCTCCCACCGTGCCATCGATGACGTTCACATTCGGACGGAGATGCAATAATTCAACGACCTCATTCAGCAACACCGGAACATGACGCATAGATGACCAAGTTAGACTCCCAGTTCTGCCATTCTTTCCGCAATCTCGTTGCTCGCTTTCTCTGTCTTTGTCTTGTATTCACTCCACGTCTTCTGGTCCCAAATTTCGAGCCGATTGTACAGACCGGCCACGATAGTCTCTTTGTTGAGACCAGCAAAAGTGCGTAAATATTCTGGCAGTACAATTCTGCCTTGTTTGTCAATTTCGACATCCATCGCCCCCGCAAGCATGAGACGCGCAAATGCGCGAGTATTTGCTTGCGCGAACGGAAGGCTTGCTAATTTTTCCGCGAGTTTTCTCCACTCATCTTTCGTATAGAGAAAAAGACACGCGTCAAGACCGCGGGTAACAACCGCGCCTTTTGAAAGAGCGGAACGAAATTTTTTTGGGATTGCCAGTCGGCCCTTTTCGTCTAGACTATGGGTGTATTCACCGATGAACATAACGTGTCTCTATTATTCCCCACTTTTCACCACATAGTACCATTTTATACCATTTTCAAAGTAACAACAAGCAAAACCTGTGTATAACTCCCCACTTTTACCAGAACCACCTATGGCCGCTACCCCCTTCCCTTGTCAATTCCATCTCTCTCTCTTATACTTGCCGCATGTCACTCGTAAGAGATGCCCTCAAAACACATCCAATCTGCTATGTCACCCGCGACATTGAGCGGGCGATGGGAATTCCTCTTGGTACAGAGGGATATGTTGTGGTAACGAACAAAACCAAGTATGCGAAGGAAGTTGCCACGGATAAAAAAAATGTGGTTTTGATTGAGGAAGAAAGAGCGTTGGACACGTGGGAATTATTGAAAAAATTCGGTGAGATGCTACCCTCAATTCCTCCCTTGTTAGAGGGGGGTCAGGGAGGAGTCTTGATCTTCAAAAACACGTCACAAATCGAAAAAATCTGCCAAGAAAATAATTGGAAGCTGTTGAATCCTCCGGCACTGCTCGCGAGTCGCGTTGAAGAAAAAATATCTCAAATTGAATGGCTTGGCGCACTCACCAAATATCTACCTCCATTTCAGCTCCTAACCTGCCGCGACGTTATCTACAAAGACGAACCATTTATTCTACAATTCAATCGAGCCCACACTGGCACAGGAACAATGTTTGTACAATCAAAAAAAGACCTCGAAGATATCCAAAATAAATTCCCCGATCGCCATGTTCGAATGACGACGTACATTGATGGTCCGGTGTTTACCGTGAATGCCGTCGTCGCTACAGATGCAATTCATGTAGGCAACATAAGCTACCAAATCACAGGCCTTGCGCCATTCACCGATCAGCCATTCGCAACAATCGGCAATGACTGGGCGCTCCCTCTCCATCTGCTTTCTCATGAGCAAAGAGAAAACATAAAAAAAATTGCCATCGAAATTGGACAAAAATTACGAGAGGACAACTGGAAAGGATTGTTTGGCATTGATGTGATTGCTGAAAAAAAAACTGGCCAACTGGCCAACTGGCCAACTCATAACATATTCCTCATGGAAATCAATGCGCGGCAACCGGCGTCGTCAGTGTTTGAATCGCAATTGCAACTGAAAAATCAAGAATCTCCACCCAATGCGGATCAGCCTCGGGCTGAAAAAATAATGAATCAAGGAACGATTTTTGAAGCCCATCTTGCCGCTCTTCTCGATCTTCCTCTTTCCGAATATGGATTGATTCCGATCATTGATGGCGCACAGGTGGTGCAACGAGTTCTGAAAAATCAAGAATCTCCACCCAATGCGGATCAGCCTCGGGCTGAAAAAATAA
>CAYJXK010000031.1:0-993 GCA_964374115.1 uncultured Gammaproteobacteria bacterium | reverse complement strand
TGAATCAAGGATTCACGGTCATTTCTTACCACAACACAACTCCTGGATCAGACTGGCTGAGAATTCAAAGTGCGCACGGATTCATGAAAGATCATGGGATATTGAATGACCGTGGCAAAAAAATAGAAGAAATGTTGAAAAAATTTGAACAATGATCATGTTGGTATGTCTCCTCTCTCCCAACCTGCCATGGACGTCATTCATCTCTATCTTGCGCTACCTTTTGGACGGACCACCACAATCTCTTGTCCCTATCTGAATAACCGGCGCAAATCTCTCCGCGCAGGCTTGCGTGTCTGCATTGGCAAAGGAACACCGGAAGAAATTGTGCAAGAAGCAGAGCTCATGGCACTCCGAGAGAAAATAAAACTCAACGACCTTTCCGACGACGATTTGAAAACTTTTTTAGTACAGCATAATCTAGGAATTGATTGTTCTGGGTTCGCTTATCATGTTCTTGATGCCGAGACGCGATCGCGAAAAGGAAAATCGCTTCGTCATTTTTTTCGTTTTCCATACGCGAGGAATCCATTGCGCGCACTCCTTGCCCTTCTTCGACCTGTGGAAAATGCGGGAACTCGAACATTTGCTCATGAATCGAACTCTCTAAAAATTACTGTTTCTGACGCCGCCCCCGGAGACTTCGTCGTCATGCTCGATATGGCAAACGTCGGGAATCCAAATCATATTCTTGTCATTCAAAAAATAGATCAAAAAGGAGACAAAACGACGCTCCACTACATTCATTCTATAGAATGGAGTACCGATGGGGAGGCACGCCATGGCGTTCGCCCTGGAATAATCGAAATTCTTGATCCATCAACATCCCTTCTTGACGGACAGTGGGTGGAACAAAAAAAAACAGGCGAAAAAAATGAAACATGGCAGCGCGCGAAAAAATCAAAAGTCTGCACCCTGAGGCGGCTACGTTGCCTTGCTGCATAAGTTAAGATACATCTTGCACTCCCTAACAACCCGTGGAGTATGCAAGTA
>CAYJXK010000030.1:0-11519 GCA_964374115.1 uncultured Gammaproteobacteria bacterium | reverse complement strand
AGAAGGTGACCAAAATCATAGGTTGTAGTGTTGAGGTACGTGTTAAGAGTCAGTAGGTATGACGAAGAAGCAGTATGCCTATAAGCATAAGCGCTATAGCGCTTATTTTCACAAGGAGATTCCCCTTATCTATCTCTTCTTTCATTACCCGTGGAGCAAGAAAGGACAACGTGGTGGCAATAAAAAATACAAACAATACCTGTGTCCCTTCAAGCGACAGTATGAGTGTCGGGGAACCAAGGAAAAGTGCCCAATGGTTGAGGAGTATTCCGATATGTTCAAATATACTTACTCCAATAACGCCACTTTTGCCGATCATATCAAGTGTTCGAAATCCTTCTCTATACTCTTTGCGTATTGATGCAAAACATAAAAGCGACAATGATGATAAAAAAGAAAAAATGTTTGTCCAAATAAACGTAACCCAAAAAGAAACAAATTGCGTGACATAATCAATGGTGACGATAGCGATCGCGAAAGTAATGCCTGCTGCAACCATATAAAAAAATGCTCGGGAAAAAAATACTGCGCCTCTTCTCACATGGATCGAACCAACAACTGCTCCGAATATGAGAACAAAAAAAGCGGCAAATTCTATACCGCTAAATGTACGTTTTAACAAAAAAACCTCGATGAGCAAGATGAAAATCGGGATCAAATTCCACCAGACATTCACACGCGTTGGCTCCTCAAGTTGCATTGCTCGAATATATGGAAGGCCGCCAAAGAAATATGTGCTCCCTGCAAACAATAACAAGAGTAACAGATGGAGAGGTGGAATAAAAAAATCCACAAATGGGATAAAACATATCGAAAGGAGAATCCCAAATAAGCCGAGCCACATCATGTACACATACGGATTTCTTACTCGATGGCTCACGATATATTTGTCGCCAAGGTTAACAAGCGCCCAAAAAAAGTGGGAACTGATGGCAAGAAGAATCCAGAGCATATGCAAGGTATTGCGGTTATTTTCGCTTTGATGATATCATAGGCAGGCTAAGAAACATACATATGAAAACACTTGAACACGCAGATCCTGAAATATACTCCCTCATCCAAAAAGAAATAAAACGACAATCAGAAGGCCTCGAAATGATCCCTTCAGAAAATCATACATCCCTTGCTGTTCTCGAAGCCCTCGGATCACGCCTCACTGATAAATATTCAGAAGGGTATCCCGGCATGCGCTATTATGGTGGATGTGAACATATTGACGCTATAGAAAATCTCGCGCGAGATCGAGCAAAAAAATTGTTCGGTTCTACTCATGCAAATGTTCAGCCGCATTCAGGTTGTCCTGCCAATATCGCGGTCTATTTTGCTCTTCTTAACCCTGGAGACACACTCATGGGCCTCAATCTCTTCCACGGCGGCCATATGACCCATGGACTGCCTGTGAATTATTCAGGAACCATATACAAGAGTGTGCAATACACGGCCCGACCTGATGGCTATGTGGATGTGGACGGGATGAGAAATCTTGCGCGAGAACACAAACCAAAACTCATTGTCGTTGGTGCGACCGCTTATCCTCGCGTCTACCACTGGGAAACATTTCGAGAAATCGCTGACGAAGTAGGCGCATGGCTGCTCGCAGATGTCAGCCACATTGCCGGCCTCATTGCGGGCGGAGTTCACCCCAGTCCTGTGGGCATTGCCGATGTTGTCACCACTACGACGCACAAGACACTCCGCGGCCCTCGGGGAGCAATGATCCTATGTAATGGCAATCCATCCGCGCCACTCAAAAAAGCAGAGCGGATAAAAGAAAACCTCCCCACGCTCATTGACCGCGCGATTATCCCTGGAATTCAGGGAGGTCCGCATAATCACCAAACAGCGGCGATTGCCGTCGCGCTTCTCGAGGCAATGCAGCCAGAATTCAAAATATACGCAAAACAAATTGTCATAAACGCGAAAATATTGGCAGAAGAACTTTTGAGTCGAAAGTACGAACTCGTCACAGGGGGAACAGATAATCATCTCCTGCTTGTGGATCTCACGAATAAAAACATCAGTGGAAAAAATGGCGAAACAGCGCTTGGCAAAGCAGGAATTACGGTAAATAAAAATACGGTCCCGTTTGATACACGAAAACCGTACGATCCATCCGGCATACGCCTTGGAACCCCGGCTCTCACGACACGGGGTATGAAAGAAAAAGAAATACGATTCGTCGCGTCATGTATTGACCGCGCTTTGCAAAGTGCGGATGATGCGGAAGAACTCGCGCATATTCGGGCTGATGTAGAGGAACTCTGCGCGTCATTTCCTCTACCGTCTTACTGATCCGATGACTTACCACCCGATCCATTGTCGCGCTTCTGCGATATTGAAAAAGAATCGTACCCGATTACGTTTTCCCGTAAGGAGAAGTAGGAGTGTCATCACTTTGGTAAAACTAAAAGCATCACCGACAATCGCGATCTTATTGATATATTCTTGTTCCATCATTTCCCTGTAGAGCGCTCGTGAACGATCATCAAGAGTGACCTGTTGCAATTTCTCGAGATCAGCAAGAATGCGGAGTGGCAATCCGTGAGACGCATAAATTTCCGCGATCATTTTTTTGATCCACTCACCTTGATCCAAGACCTCTTGCACATCATGGGCAGGACGACCATAGACGATTTTCAATCGACCGTCTTCATAATCCGTGATACTTGTTCCGATTGATTCAAAAAAATATTCTTTGGATGGCATATGCGACTTGTGAGGAACCCGTGGGTGACTGTGATGATATTCGGATTTTGTTTTGGAGGGGAAGAAAGTATGAAAAAGTATACCACACACTCTGAAAAAGAATCAAGATATCTGGGAGAATTATTTGTTCGGCGTCTTCGTGGCGGGGATTGTGTATGTCTCGACGGTGAGCTCGGTGCGGGAAAAACAACGTTTGTCAAAGGCATCGCGCACGGTTTGGGAGTAAAAAATATTATTGTAAGCCCTACATTTACTCTCATGAATATCTATCCCCTACCAAAAACAATACAGGGAATTCACACTCTTATCCACATTGACTGCTATCGAGTCCGCACACTCGAGGAGCTCATTGATATTGGAATAGAAGATTACCTTGCGAAGCCAGACACACTTTCAATCATCGAGTGGCCTGCGATTCTTTTTCCGCTTCTGCATTCGAAAACAGTAAAGACGCTTTTGCTCGAGACAGAGCGGGAGACCAAGCGGTCTATTACCCTCCCCTTCAGCGTATGAATCAAAAAGTGTGCATCGTCATCCCTACGTACAATGAAAAACACAACATTGTGCCTTTGATTGAAAAGATACTGAGTCTCCCGTTGATGCTTGATCACGTTATTGTTGTGGATGATGCGTCACCAGATGGAACTGCTGAAAAAGTAAAAGAATGCATAAAAAAAGACACGCGAGTACATCTTGTTCTTCGGGAAGGTAAACAAGGTCTCGGGAGCGCGTATATCCGAGGATTTCAAGAAGCGCTCGGCCGAGGAGCAGAGCGTGTCATTCAGATGGACGCCGATTTTTCTCATGATCCACAGGACATTCCACACCTTCTCGAGGCAAGCCAAACTGTGGATGTCGTAATCGGTTCACGAAAAATTCAAGGTGGACGTATTATTGGCTGGGGGTGGATCCGGAGAGTCATGAGCGCGAGCGCCATGTGGTTTGCGCGACAGCTCCTTGGCATCAAAACCCATGATGTCACGTCTGGATTCCGATGCTACCATCGCAAAGTCTTCCAAGCAATCCGACTCGAGACAATCAAAAGTAATGGCTACGCGTTTCAAGAAGAAATGCTCTTTCGCAGTGAACGCATGGGATTTTCTATAAAAGAAATACCGGTCACATTTCTTGACCGGCAAAACGGAAAATCAAAATTGTCGAAAAAAGATATTATGGAATTTTTTGTGGTGATGTGGCGATTGCGACGCGAAGTAAAATGATCCACTGATAAAACATAGGCACATCCTTTGCTCATCCACTCACAACCGTCCCATGATGCTTCTGCCCCCTCAAGGCTCGATCTACCTCTGAGAGATTTGTTCCTTTCAAAATATGCACCGTGAGCTTAAGTCGCTCTGCTTCACGACTGGCAACTGGGTCAAACGGCACATGAGCGCCTGCGCGCCATGTCGTCCCAACAATATTTTTTCGAAAATCTCTCCAATGGATCATGGAGATTTTTTTTGCGTCTTTATATCGATGTGGGTCTTTCGTATACGCCCCATCAATATTTGAAAGATTTATGATTTCCTTTGCCGTATATGTTTTCGCCAGAAGAACAGCATCCATATCCGTCGAATGTCCTGGCTCGAATCCTGCGGCGATAAGCAGAGGCGCCCGTGTGTGAATCCGTTTGGTGGGATTCAACACAATCTCGCTTGCCGCCTCTTCTTTGAAGAGAAATCTCACAAATGTCGCGTTGAATCGTGTCGTCGAAATTCCCAGCCAATCAAGATCCATGTTTGTGACCGTGCGCACTTTTGACAATGCATCCTGATACGCCCGACACGTCCCGCCGCCCCCAATCACAAGAATAAATTTCGATCCTTCTCGAATATGTCTCCGTATAAGCACGCAAAATCTTTTGAGAAATAAAATATCAAAACCAGTTTTTGGGATAATGATAGAGCCGCCGACAGAAAGTATTTTGAAAGATTTGGTGCGCATAGAGCTATCGGCGCTTGAACAATCCACTGGTCAACCAACTCACGATAGTCAAAATCAACGCGCCAAAAAACGCAACGCCAAAACCCTCAACAGTAAATCCATCAACAATAGTGCTCACAAACCAAAATAAAATACCGTTAATCACAAGTGTGAACAGCCCAAGTGTAAGAAGAGTAATAGGAAGAGTGAGGAGCAGAAGCAGAGGCCTTAAAATCGCGTTCACAAGACCAAGAACAAGTGCGGTAATAAACGCGGCATACCAGCCACTCACTTCCACCCCGGGAAGGTAGTACGCTATCGCCATGAGAGTCGCGGCATTGATGAGCCAACGAAGAAGGAGAAACATACAAAAAACAAATCACGGTATCTGCGGAAGCATTATACTCTGCCCATTTCTTTTTATCAAGCCGTCTTTTTCGAGATTCTCGAGAATACGCTCCAATCGAGACGCATCAATATCAGAAAATCTACGATGCACCGTATCAAAGAAAACTCTCTTCTTATTTCTTGCTACATCCACAATTCTCCCTCGATAATAGCGATCAGACTGTCGAAATGGCATGACGCTATTTTTCTTTTTCCCTTGTACTTTCAGAGGATACATTTTTCGAAACTCATTCAGAATCGGGTCATCTATACCTTTGGAAAGAGCGGACACAAAATCCATGATTGCCTGATTCCAATCATAGAGTCGTGATCCGGAAGAAAAGAGTGGCAACACGATTCGCTCCACTTTTTTCATGAGTCGTGTATCATCCACGTCCTTGCCTTGACAGAGAATTCTCTGATAAAATTGTCGGTGGTTTGTATCAAGGACAATGACAGGCATTTCAAACGCAAATGAAAGAATGGCTCGCGCTGTATATTCGCCGATGCCAGGAAGCTTCTTCAGCTCATCGAGTGTTCGGGGAAACGCGCCACCATACTGATTCTCAATCATTTGTGCCGATCGCGCAAGAAAAAGCGCCCGCCGATTATATCCCAGCCCGCTCCAGACGCGGATAACATCGCCTGCACTCGCCAAAGCCAGGGACTTTATCGTGGAAAAATGTTGAAGAAATTGATGATATTTCGGAACCACCTTTTCGACCTGGGTTTGCTGGAGCATTACTTCACTCACCAAAATATGATACGGATCTCGCGTCTTTCGCCACGGAAGCGGGCGACGATATCGCTTGTACCACCATAGAATCCGTTTTACTGTCTCTCCAATTTCTGGCTTGTCTCTCATATACTTTGCTTTGTCACATATCTGATTGCGCGCTTGGCTTTAAAATCCGAATAGGCTACTACTGATCACTCTTGTACGCGTATACCCCGCTAAAGACCAAAAATAAAAGAAATGATCCAAGGGCTCCAAACTGGACAATGCGCTTCAACATATTTGAATTGGGAGTCAGCGGCTCTGTGTCTTTTTCGTCATTTTCTCCGTCTCCATCTGTATCCGCTATGAGCGGATTAGTCTTCTGTTCGACTTCTGTTTTGTCATCCACCCCATCATCATCTGAATCTTTTTTTGTTGGATTTGTTGATAGTGTTTCTTCTTCTGTGTCAAGGAGCCCATCATTGTCGTCATCCATATCGGTCGCATCTCCTACGGCATCCGCGTCACTATCCTTGCTCTCTTTTGGATCAAGGGGGAATGCATCATCCCCATCTTGTACACCATCTCCGTCTGTATCGCTTTTGAGAGGATCTGTTTTTTTTATGATCTCTTCTCCATCTGAAATGCTATCATCATCCGTATCTGCCTTTTTTGGGTCAGTTCCTTTTTGTTTTTCTTCTGTGTCAGAGAGCCCATCGTCGTCTGAATCAGATTTGCCAGGATTCAATCCCGCGGCAATCTCATCTTTGTCAAGAATGCCATCTCCGTCTGAATCATCCTTTTGTGAATTACTGCCATACTTTTGTTCATCCGCATCCGAGACTCCGTCGCCATCTGTATCTTTTTTAAGTGGATCACTTCCAAACACTTGTTCATCACTGTCCGAAAGTCCATCATTATCATCGTCGTCATCCGTGTTGTCTCCAATGCCATCCGCATCACTATCTTTTGACTCAGCCGCGTTTGTGGGAAAGACATCCACACCGTCTTTGACTCCATCCCCATCTGTATCAGCATTTTTTGGATTTGTCTGCTGATCGCTTTCTTTTTTATCATCAAGTCCGTCGTCATCTGTATCTTTTTTAAGCGTATTTGTCCCGATTTCTTCTTCCTTGCTGTCCGAAAGTCCATCATTGTCGTCATCCATATCTTCCTTATTTCCTGTCTTGTCTCCATCGGTATCAAGATCAACACTTATGTTTTTCGTCACGGTATACCCCGCGACATCATCGCTTGCGATAGGCTCTGTGCCACCTTGCGCATTTTTGGCAATAAAGTTACTGAGTTCCACCCGAAAGACATTTTCTCCTTCTCCGAGCGTATACTCGATCCAGATCTGCTTCACTTGTTCAAATCCGAGATCCACGACTGATGTCTTGCCGATTACTTTTTCTTGGTTATAAAATACGACATCAGCAGACAAACTCGGGAAATCATTATTGACGACAAGAGTATAAATTTTCACCGTATCCCCTGCAAATGGATGATCCTTGGAAAGAGATATGCCATCTTTGACAACAAAAGTAAACCCTGCGTGGACGAACGAGGGAGCCAGGAGAAAGATGAACAAGAATGTTCCTACGATAAAAAATAATCTTTTCATAGCGTATTTCAGATTTCAGATTTGTGATAAAGTGATTGGGTGATAAGGTGAAAAATTAATCGGAAGTTCTCACTTCGATACTCGTCGTTGTCATGATGAATAGTATATCACCAGACAGATCAGTACGCCACATCGTGGCTCCTGAGCGTTCGAGGCGCTTGAGGACTCTCGGCGCAGGGTGTCCATATTTATTCTTTTTCCCCACAGAAATAACAGCATGTTCAGGACTGACACGTGTCAGAAAATCAGTCTGTGATGAATTTTTACTTCCATGGTGACCCACTTTCAAAACATCAACATCCAATCCATCTATATCTTTGCTCATAAGATATGATTCGAGAGGCGCCTCCGCATCGCCGGTAAAAAGAACATCAGACGCGCCAAAGACAAGTTTCATCACTATCGACGTATTGTTATCCTCGGCAACGGTCGTACCTAAAGGAATCCGAGGGTTTTTCGCAATAGAATGATCTGGATATAAAAAAAACACGGTAGAGCTTCCAATACTCCAGGACTCCTGGGCTTGAATAACTTTTTGCACACTCCCCTTCTCTTCAGCCACCCGATCAAATTCTCTCCACAATGAATCCTCGGATTTACGGAGACCATTGGTAACAATAGTAGAAACAGAAAATCGCCGGAGCACATCAATACATCCGCCATAATGATCTGTATCCGGGTGTGTGACGACAAGATAATCAATAAGCCGATCCTCGCGCCCCATATGCCGCCCGAGCGCTTCAAGCACGGTGGCGTCTTCGCCACAATCCACAAGCATCTGCTCTCCTGTATCAAATGTGATGAGAGAGGCATCTCCCTGTCCTATATCAAGGAAAGTGGTATATATTTTGGGAGCGGGAAGAGAGGGAATATCTGTCTCTTGTGTTTTTCGATCAGGAGAGAAAACAACAAAGAGAATGAGGAACGCGAGCATGGCGAGAAAGAAAATATTACGCATATTTTTTTTGAGATGAGCTTTGGCACACCCACCACAGAAGAGCCGCATACAGCAATGCAACAAAAAAGGCAGGAACAGTTATAACAATCGCAGCAAAAGGGAGATGAGAAAATAGACGAACAATCCGGACACAGTATTCCATTGCAATCCATGCGAGTGTGGCAAAAAAATCTCCGAGAGGCACAAGGACAAGGCTCGTCATTACGCTGGTAAATCCCAAAAGCATGATTCCTGGAATCACCCACAGAATCGCGACATTGACAAGCGGAGCCACAATTGAAAATCGTCCAAAGTGATACAACATAAGTGGAAGGGTCGCGATAATTGCTGCAATCGTCGCAATGGTTGTCTCACGAAAACCAAATACTGACGGCATCCATCGAAACCATGGTCGCACGAGTGGTGTGAGATACACCAGCCCCATCGTCGCGAGAAACGACAGTTGAAATCCGGCATCATACCAGAGCACA
Organism: uncultured Gammaproteobacteria bacterium; assembly: GCA_964374115.1. GTDB lineage: Bacteria > Patescibacteriota > Patescibacteriia > Magasanikbacterales > UBA922 > CAYJXK01. Next base: position 2,730 of record CAYJXK010000030.1, on the reverse strand, counting down.
AACGGATTGTGCAGGATCATAAGTGACGCCGCGAATACGAGCACATTGCCCATTCGGGCGACTCTTCCAAATTGATGAGCGGAGAGAACAAGAATCGCCATAACACCAGCCCGAACGACTGATGCGCTCGCGCCGGTAAATATCACAAAAAGAACGATGGCAAACGTCACAAGAAAAAACGCGCGTTTGCGCGGAATCCACAGTGAGATACAGAGCCAGATAATCGCTGTGCCCACAATCATGATATTATACCCCGAAATCGCGACAATATGCGACACACCCGTGCGATTGAAATCTTCTTGCAATTCTCCGAGTCCTCCGCGATACCCGTACAATACGCCAGAGACAAAACTCGCGTATGGCTCATGCCAGAGGAGTGCGACACGATCAGTCATTTTTTGTTTTAGAAAAAGTATCCTGCCCATGACAGCCGATCCGCTTCCACTGAAAATTTTCTCTATCTCCGCATCCCGACAAATAGAAAAAATGCCATCGCGCGCAAGATAGCGATCATACCTGAAACCATCAAAAGGCTCGGGAGTTTCCAAGCGGCAATTGATGCGAAAAACATCTCCATATTGAAATGATGGATAGCGTGGAACTTCGATAAGAACAAATCCTTTGAGGGAATGAATAGGCTCTTCGCCCCCTCCCTTCCAAAGCTGATTTGGAAATACTCTATAGCGCGTCGCATCTGGGCGAATGTCTGGTTCTTTGTTTATCAACCCAACGAGAGACACGTATGTCCCATTGTAAAAAGAAATGTGTTCAGAAGATGGCATCGGTATGGCCACAGCATAGCGAACAATCCCGATACAGAAGAAAAACAAACAAAATACAAAAAAACGAAATCGAATTCGTTGCCAATGAAACATAAGGAGAATAACAAGCCCCAGAAGAAATCCAAAAATAAATGGGGCGGGTATGCGGCCGTCTCCTCTTGTCGCAACCGTGATACCAAAAAGAAAAGAAAGACAGGAGACAAAAAATGTTTTGGATTTGGATGCGATGATGCGATCGAGCATGCCAAAAAGAAGAATCTTTTTCATATCCTCCTTTTATGGAGAAGATAGTTATTTCTTTTCGCAACTGTCGACAAGGTTATTTTGGTCATTATCAATGACATTTGGCAATGGATCCCCAAAAGCAAGTTTGGTCATGATTTGTATATCAATCACATTAACATGGGTATCACAATTCACGTCTGCCGCAAACGGTTCATTGTTACCCAGACATATTGGTTTTGCACCCGCCTTTCCCCCTATTTCCCAAAGTGATACGAGTGTCGTGCACTGCACATCCACGACCGTGGTCTTGCCGTCTCCATTCAAATCAGCATATGCGGTAAGCGTTTCAGGAGACTCCTCAAAGGTTTTTGGTGCCGAAACGTCAAATTTTATCCTGCTAAACAGGGACGCTATCTTTTTCTCTATTCCCTTAAACAAAGAACTCGCGTAATCATGAATCGCGGAAAAAATTCCCCCTTCTGCCGCCGATGGTGTCTCTATGCTTTGTTCGACAAAACTTTTCACATTTTCTGCAAGCGCCAACGCTGATCCGTCTGGATTCACCGAAAAACGAGAACCATCAGCAAGCGGAACCGCAATATGATATCCAAAAGAATTACTTGCATCACTCACCAAGAAAGGGGCGGAAAGAGGAATAGCAGGCAAATTGACTGGAAATCCGGTTTTCATCTTTCCAGCCATTCCAGAAAGCGCGATGAGCTTTTGATCCTTCGTCACGCCATACATCGTCTGATTATCAAAGACCGCGAATGGATAGATAATAGGACTCGACACGTTCACTTCGGTATATTTTGTCCATTTTCCAGATGAATTTGGTCCATAAAACTGCACTGTGCTTTTGGTCGGAAAATTGACCGCGAGCATATTATTTGCAGGCAGAGGGCTTATCGCTGATGGAATATCCACACTAAACATAGGGGGAGAAGTAAATACTCCATTTTTCAAAGTAAGCCGCAGATGTTTTCCAGATTCGGTGCTGACAAGCACGCTGTCAGGCTCTCCAATTTTTTTGAACACCACTGGATCGTAGTACACTTTTTCTCCGGTGAGCGGAAACGCCGCAACAGACGTTTTATTTCCTTCAAACACGCGCGCCGTGTAAAGGCCACTGGCGTTCCGGGAAAGAAAAATTATTTCATTGGTGAAATCTCCGTCAATATCAAGCAAAATCGGCGAAGAGGCGATCACCTCATTGTTAATAAACAGTGGGTAGCCTGAAACCAAATCACCGTTGGCAGAAAGTATCTGGAGTCCACCTTCTTCTGTAGTGAGTACCCGTTCATACCCGGAAAGCGATGCGTCCACTTCACCGATCGCCGGGGTGAAAAAATCTTCGCGGGCATGAGTCAGAGATATGATAGCAAAAGTCAACAATAACGAAAACAGCAAGACAGTCACACGGAAAAATTTTCTTTTGTGGATCATATAAAATAGATTAAAAATCTTGTAATTCTACCCATGTGTCTGTAAGTCTGACCGGATCAAATTCCTTCTCCTCGGTCTTGTATCCTTTACTGGTTTTTGTTGGAACAGAGACTTCCATTTTAAATCGGCAATCATATTGTTTTGGACAATACCGTATCACTGTATCTCCACTAATTCCACCGCTCCCCCACAGTGTGAGCGTGTATGGAGGAACGTTTGTACCAATGAAGATTTTATTGTTCCATTTGCTGGGTTTGTTGGGGGCAATAGGATCATA
>CAYJXK010000029.1:0-12653 GCA_964374115.1 uncultured Gammaproteobacteria bacterium | reverse complement strand
TTAACCTATGTGTGAATAGTCAGTATTTTTAAAATTGTATATATGATCTTTTTCTTTGGAAGCGATACTGTGACAGTATCTCCGACCTTTCTGCCGATAAGGGCTATCCCAATAGGCGATGTGTGAGAGATAATGCCTTTTTGTGGATTGGTTTCTGAAGATCCAAGAATCTGGTATATTTGTATGGTATCTCCACACGCAAGCGTTACGATGTGTCCAATTGACACGGTGTCTATTTGTTTTTCTGATTTGATAATGTCTGCGTGGCTGAGCTGATGCTCGAGCATAAGAATACGGTTATTGATACCACGAAGACGTCCTTTGGCAATTTGATATTCAGCATTTTCCGAAAAGTCACCCATTTCCCCGAGCCGTCTGACTTCTTCGGCCGCGCGAGGTTGGGTTGTGTGTTTGAGTGCATTGAGCTTGCGAGTAAGCTCATCAAATTTTTCCTTGGTCAAGAGGGGATCAGGAGATAGGACGCTATATTTTCCAGGTTTTCTGTACGAAATGCGCATAGTGATAGCATCATATCATATGTTATCTTTCATATCCATTTGATATACCACATAACAAATGGTAGGATGAAGAAAGGGGTAATATTTCAATCTTTCGTTCACTCATAAAATTTCTCCTATACTAGAAATCCTCCTCATCATTATTCTCATCGTCGTAAACGGCTATTTTTCGCTTTCTGAAATCGCGTTGTTGCGTGTCAAGAAAAGTCGTTTACGGTATCTTGCCAAAAAGGGTAATAGGAGGGCGCAAGCGGCGCTGCTCCTTACTCATACATCCTCTGAGATGCTCTCCACTGTTCAGATCGGTATTACTTCGATAGGAATTTTGGCTGGGGCATTTAGTGGCGCGACTATTGCTCGGCACATCGAACAATATGTAAAAAATTTTCCTCTCATATCTTCATACAGCAAAGCGATGAGCGTTGGGATCGTGGTCGTTACGGTCACGTACTTTTCACTTATCATTGGAGAATTGGTGCCCAAGCACATCGCTCTTTCCAATCCTGAAAAATTTTCCCTCCGTGTCGCTCGACCGATTCAGTTTCTCATGCGAATGACCTCGCCTTTGGTCGCGCTTCTCAGTGCCTCTACGACATGGGTGTTACGACTGATACGCGTACAGCCTGCTCCTGAACCATTGGTGACAGAAGAAGAGATTCAATTATTAATTGCCGAGGGAACAGAAAGAGGGGTATTCGAAAAATCTGAACAAAAAATGGTGGAAAGTATCTTTCATCTTGGAAATAGACCAATAAAAGATTTTATGACACCTCGAGATGAGGTTGTGTGGCTCGATATTCACGATTCTTTTGCCGTTATGAAAGATAAAATACGAGGAAGTGACCGGTCGGTTTTTCCTGTCTGTGATGGCGATTTCAATAATAATTTAGGTGTTGTCGAGACCAAGGATATTCTCTCGCATGTCTTTGATCGCGGTGTTGAGTCTATTGATATAAAACCACTGATCCAGCCAGTGATGTACATCCTCGCGTATATACCGTCTCTTGTGGCCATAGAACGCTTCAAGCGTTCTGCAATTAGCATCGCGCTGATCATAGAGGAATCAAAGAATAGTATTATTGGGATGGTGAGCTTTCATGATATTTTGGAGGCAATTGTCGGTGAATTCAAACATACATAGCAATCGGAGATTGTTGTTGACATTGTGTATGAGTTGTGATATGATAAACCATATCAAATCCATGGAGTAAAGGAAACCGAGTCGAGTTTCATGATACTTCATATCGTATTTGATTATTTTATTCAGGTTTTCCTACACCATATATGCAACAGGGAACTATCGCTCGGCTTGTCTCAGACAAGGGATTCGGATTCATCTCTCGCGAAGGCGAGGAAAGAGATCTCTTTTTCCACAAAAACGAGCTTCAAGGCGTGGACTTCAGTGAACTACGCGAAGGTGACAAAGTCACTTTTGAAGTAGAAGAAAGTCCCAAAGGACCAAACGCGGTAAAAGTGAACCGCGCATCATAAAGAAAGAGATGGGCTCTACATATACAAAATCCTCGGCCTCGGTCGGGGGTTTTTGTTATTTCCGGCTATTGACATTTTTCATTTTTTCAGATACAATCCGCTCGTCGATCCCCACAGGGGATTTTATTGATATGGAAATACGAAACATCGCAATCATCGCCCACGTTGATCACGGCAAGACGAGCCTGACCGATGCTCTGATGCGCCAGACTGGGATGGTCACAGACGAGACCACGAGCATGGATTTGAATGATCTTGAAAAAGAGCGTGGCATTACCATTTATTCCAAAAATACGTCGGTATTTTTTGAGGAAGTCAAAATCAATATTGTCGATACTCCCGGACACGCGGACTTTGGATCCGAGGTAGAGCGCGTGCTCCGCTCCATTGATTCTGTTCTTCTTGTGGTTGATGCTCAAGAAGGCCCGATGCCACAGACCAAATTCGTGCTCAAAAAATCACTTGAGCTCGGTCTCAAGCCCATTGTCGTGATTAATAAAATTGATAAGCCAGCCGCGCGTCCAGAATGGGTGCATGACAAGGTACTCGAACTGTTTATGGATTTGGGCGCGAATAACGAGCAGCTCGATTTCATCACGGTATATGCGATTGCCAAACAGGGAATTGCAAAAATAAACCTTTCAGATGACTCGCATGATCTCGCGCCGCTTCTCAAAATGATTCTCCAGCATGTCTCACCCGCGCCATCGGAAACAACCCTTCCTTTTGCGTTTCAGCCATTTAATTTGGCTTACGATAATTATCTCGGACGTCTTGGCATTGGTCGGGTCTATCAGGGAGTTGCCTCTGTCGGCGATACCGTATTTCTCAAAAAACATTCAGGAGAAGTCATTCGAGGGACAATAACCAAACTATTCACATTTGAAGGACTTAATAGAAAAGAAGTGGCACAAGTAGTCGCTGGCGATATTATTATGCTCGCTGGATTCCCTGATATTTATATTGGTGATACGATATCTGCCGAAGATTCACAGGCCCTTCTCCCCATGATTAAAATTGATGAGCCAACCATCTCTCTCAATTTTCTCGTCAACAACTCTCCTTTTGCAGGACGTGAAGGAAAATTCGTCACCAATCGCCAGATCAAAGAGCGGCTAGAAAAAGAATTGGAAGTGAATGTCGGGTTGAAAATTGATTTTTCTCATGTTGATTATTATACTGTGTATGGGAGAGGGGAACTCCATATCGCGATTTTGCTCGAAACCATGCGTCGAGAGGGATACGAGCTTCAGGTATCCCAGCCGCAGGTGATTTTTAAAAAAAATGGTGACATCGTGTATGAACCATTTGAAGAAGCAACAATAGATGTCGCAGCAGATCTTGTCGGTGTGGTGATAGAAAAAATGGCTAAAAGAAAAGGAGAAATGAAGGAGATGGCGCCAGAGCAGAATCATACACGTATTATCTATCGGATTCCGACGCGCGGACTTCTCGGCTATCGCAGTGAATTTATTGTGGATACACGAGGAGAGGGGATTTTATGCAGCGAATTTATCGGATTTCAGCCGTATGCAGGCGAGGTGGAAAAGCGAAATACAGGTTCTATGATTTCTGGAGAAACAGGAAAAGTATTAGCGTATTCTCTTTTCAATTTACAGGATCGTGGCGTTTTGTATGTAGAGCCCAATGTGGAGGTGTATGAAGGACAGGTGGTAGGCAATACCGCCAAAGGACAAGACATGACCGTGAATCCTATCAAGGGAAAACATCTCACCAACATGCGCGCATCGAACGCTGATGCCGCCATCCAGCTCACGCCGCCACTTCCGCTCACTCTCGAGAGGGCGCTCGAAATGATGGCGGAAGACGAATATCTGGAAATTACTCCAAAAAACATTCGTTTGCGTAAACAATTTCTCACCGATTCCGATCGAGTGAGAGCAGCCAGAAAAAAAATATGAATGTCCCCGCACCACAGAGTTCTCCACGGTTTGCCGATCTTGGCATTGGCGCCAATCTTCTTCAGATCATCGAAAAATATGGATTTATTTCTCCAACCCCTATCCAGCATCAGGTCATTCCGATTGCGCTCGCAGGGAAAGATGTGGTCGGCATTGCGCAGACTGGCACAGGAAAAACACTTGCCTTTGGCATCCCCCTGATCCAGAGACTCGCTTTTTTGAAAGGGGAAGGACTCGTACTTCTTCCTACTCGTGAGCTCGCTTTGCAAGTCCACGAAGTCCTCACAAAAATTGGTTCTCCACTTGGTCTTCGCACCACTGTGCTTATTGGTGGCGCGTCAATGCGAGATCAGATACAAAGCTTGCGACGCAAGCCTCATGTGGTGATTGCGACTCCGGGACGTCTTGCCGATCACATGCAAGAAAAGAACTATTCAGTCAATCGAATTGAGATTATTGTGCTCGACGAGGCAGATCGTATGCTCGATATCGGGTTTCTTCCTCAAATAAAACGGGTACTCACCCTTGCGCCCAAGGATCGCCAGACAATGTTGTTTTCCGCAACTATGCCTTCTGCTATTGCGAAGATCGCGGCAACCTATATGCGGATGCCGCTCCGGATCGAAGTGGCGCCGGCAGGCACAGCCGCGACCAATGTGGAACATGAAGTATTTATCGTGGGCAAGGATGCCAAAATGCAGCTCCTCGATAAACTCTTGAGTGAAACACAAGGCCGAATTCTTATTTTTTCTCGCACGAAACACGGCGCGAAAAAAATTACCAAAGTTATACACCTCATGGGACATCCGGCGGCAGAGTTGCATTCCAATCGGTCTTTGGCTCAGCGTCGCGCGGCGCTTGGAGGGTTTCAATCTGGAAAATATCGCGTACTTGTCGCGACAGATATCGCGGCACGGGGAATCGATGTATCGGACATCTCTCTGGTAGTCAATTATGATTTACCTGATAATTCAGAAGATTATGTCCATCGGATTGGGCGTACTGGTCGCGCAGGAAAATCTGGAAAAGCGGTATCATTTGCGACGCCAGATCAACGAGGAGATATTCGTCAGATCGAACGTCTTATTCGTAAAACACTTCCTGTTCTCGCGCTCCCGAGTCTTCCGCCACGGCGAGAACCGTTCCTCTCAGGTCCCATGCACGCATACCAACCTCTCCGAGCACAACACCGTCCATTTAAAAAACGCGCAGAACCAAAACGATTTCACAGGAATAAAGGATTTTCACGCTGAGATCAATGATGTTAGGACATACGCGTTTGCTTCTCAAAGAGGTGAACGCCGATGGCAAACGCGTATGTCCCTTAGATGTATTATTTTCCACTCTGTATGTCTCGAGAAGTAGTTTTCGACATCGAAACAATGGGAGATATCAAAGATTTGACCACCATGCGCATCACGGTAGTATCTTTATATGATTATTCCAAGGACGCGTATTTTTCTTTTGAAGAAAAAGACCTGGGCAACGCGTGGCCTTTTTTTGAACACGCGGAGCGGATTATCGGATTTAATAGCGAACATTTCGATCTTCCCATCATTCATAAATATTATCCCGGGAGCCTTGCCCAAATTCCACATCTTGATATTCTCAAATTAGTGAAAGAAACGACTGGGAGGCGATACAAACTCGATGACCTGGCGCAAGCGACCTTGCAAACGCAAAAGAGCGCAGATGGATTGCAAGCGATGAAGTGGTTTCAGGAGGGAAAAATAGACGACATAAAAAAATATTGTGAGCAAGATGTGCGGATTACCAAGGAACTCTATGAGTTTGGACGAAAAAATAAAATGATTTATTATCCGTTGCTTACTGGAGAAATTATTCCCATTGCTGTCAACTTTGAGCCTCATGTCGCGTCGAACGCAGGAGGAGCGGGGATAAATTTGACACTGCCGCTGTGAGACAGGCTCTTATTGACCTTTTACAATCACCCTCATTTTTACTTGTTCATGCAATTGTGCAAGGTCAATAGTTCAAAATATCTCAAAATGAATATTTCTCGGCGGTACGCCTTTGTTTATGAGCAATGTCCGCGTATCTTTTACCATATCGGCGCTTCCACACAGATAATATTCCGAAGAGAGAGATATATCATTGAGATGTTCTGACACTCGTCCTTTCACGCCCTGCCAATCAGGCGAGGGACGGGAAAGCGTAAGCGTATACGCGAAGTGAGGAAATTTTTTTTGCAATTCATCCAATCGGTCAATCCAAAAAATATCTTCTGCATATCGGCATCCAAACAGGAGTATGAGAGGCTCTTGTTTTTTTTCTATCTCTAACAGATGTCGTATGATAGCCATAATGGGAGCAATCCCAGCGCCTGTGGCAACAAAATAGTTCTGAGAGGAGTCAGGAAGACACACAAATGTACCGCGGGGACCTTGGATGGTTGCGCGGTCTCCTTCTGTCAACCCAAGAAAATAGGTAGACGCAACCCCCTGTGGTAAAATTTTTGCACAAAATTCCAAAAATGGATCTGTAGAGAGAGAGGATAGAGAATAAGGACGAAGGAGAGTTTGCCCCTCAGTAGGGACCAAAAACTGGATGAATTGTCCTGGGGTAAATGAGAAATTTTTTGGCTGAGCAAAGCGTAAAATTAGAATATCTCTCGTAAGAAATTTCTTGGAGAGAAGCGTGATGTTGAATCGAGAAAGAGGGGATGTTGACATAGAAGGAAATTTGAGATATCATACTGAGCTAGTATGATATCATACGTTGCTCTCTATGATCAAGATACCGCGAGAAGTTGATTACGCGATTCAATTTCTTCGATTTCTCGAGAAACAAAGTATACCACTTTCTCTCCGAATCTGTGCGCGAGAGCTTCAGATTTCCTTTTTATTTTTACAACAAATTGCTCGTAAATTAAAACATGCTGGATTCATTCAGGCAGATCAAGGGTCCAAAGGCGGATATACGCTCATTCGAGAGATTAGCGGGCTTTCTCTCAAAGAATTGATTGATATCATTTCTGGACCAATTGGTATAACCACTTGTCATACTCCTGGAAAAAAATGCCACAAAGAAACTGCCTGTGATGTAAAACCATTGTTTGAAAAATTGAATGAGCAATTCCTTAATATGCTCTCGCGTACTCCTATTGCGAAATGATATGTTCATTCCTACGTTGCCAAAAAAAGCAAAAAGAATTCGGTTCGTATATCTTGATCATGCCGCGGCAACACCGACAGACTCATCTGCGCTACGAGCGCTCTTGCCATATTATACAAAACAATTTGGCAATCCGGGATCGCTCTATCAAAAGGCAAAAATCGTGAGCCATGCCATTGAAAACGCACGAACGTGTGTAGCAGACGCACTGCACACAACTCCGGATACAATTATTTTTACGGGCAGCGTGACAGAGTCGGCAAATATAGCGCTATTTGGAGTCTGTGGCAAAAAAGGCCACATTATCACGAGTGCGATCGAGCACCCGTCTGTCCTCGAACCCATTCGACACATGGAAAGAGCGGGATGGTCTGTCACGTATCTTATGCCGAATCGAGAAGGCATTGTTTCTGTCGAAGCATTCAAAAAAGCATTCAAGAAAAATACCGTCCTCGTTTCTCTCATGTATGCGAATAATGAGATTGGGAGTATCCAGCCTGTTCCCGCGATGGGAAGGATGATCCTTGGATGGAGGAAACAACACAAGACACGTACGCCATACTTTCACGTGGACGCATCGCAGGCATTGAATTATTTTCCACTTTCTGTTGATGGGCTTCACGCGGATTTTGTCAGTTTCAATGCGAGTAAGATATATGGCCCCAAAGGCGTGGGTGTCCTCTACAAACGTCGAGGTATTCCGCTCCAGCCCCTCACATACGGCGGCGGGCAAGAGGAGGGTTTCCGGAGTGGCACCGAAAACGTCACGGGGATTGTTGGCCTCGGTCGTGCGGTCCAAAAAACAGAAAAACTTCGGGAGAGAGAGACAAAACGACTGAGAGCCCTTTCGCTGTATTTTTGGAAAGAAATTCAAAAGCGTATTCCTGATGTTGCTCTCAACGGTTCACTACACCGCCTCCCAAACAACCTCAATATAGTATTTCGTGGCGTTGATGGAGAAGCATTGGTATTATATCTCGATGCGTATGGAATTGCCGCATCAACTGGAGCCGCATGTGCGACCAACAAAAATGAATCATCGCATGTGCTTCGCGCTATTGGATTATCTGAGGAAGAAATAAAAGGGAGCGTGCGATTTACGCTAGGAAGAAGTACCACAAAACAAGATATCGATTATGTGATGAAATATTTACCGAAGATTGTGGAGGTTAACAGATATACAGAGATGTTCGCGAAAAAAATATGAAAACGACACCGATAACAATCAATCGCGCCCTCTACGATACCGCTAATCCGGATGCTTCGAAATATAAAGCAGAGCCCGGGCTCAGTGAAGACGTCATTCGAGAAATTTCTTCACAGAAGAACGAACCCATGTGGATGCTCGAAAAACGTCTCAAAGCGTTTGAATTGTTTCAAAAAACGCCACTACCCACATGGGGACCCGATCTGTCTTATCTGAATCTTGATGAGATTGTTTACTTTGTGCGTCCACACACGACAGAAGCGAAAACGTGGGAAGATGTACCCTCGGATATTAAAAAAACATTTGATCGATTGGGTATTCCTGAAGCAGAGAAAAAAGCACTTGCCGGAGTTGGCGCGCAGTATGACTCTGATGTTGTTTATCACAATATTCGAGATGATCTAAAAAAGAAAGGCGTGATTTTTGAAAATATGGACGTGGCGCTTCATGAACACCAAGAACTGATCAAAAAACATTTTATGACTTCGTGTGTCCCAATCAATGATCACAAATTCGCGATGCTTCACGCGGCCGTCTGGAGCGGAGGTACGTTTATCTATGTTCCCAAAGGTCTAAAAGTTGATTTACCCTTGCAAGCGTATTTTCGCATGAATGCCGAAGGCGGAGGACAGTTCGAACACACGCTCATTATCGCGGACGAAGGGAGTGAAATATCATATATTGAGGGTTGTTCTGCGCCGCGCTACAACAAAAACGCGCTCCACGCTGGCTGTGTCGAAATTTTTGTGTGTGCCAGTGCCCATGTCAAATATTATTCAATCGAAAACTGGTCAAAGAATACGTATAATCTCAATACCAAACGCGGGCTTGTGGACGCTGATGGGTCACTGGAATGGGTGAGCGGCAATATGGGATCCGGGGTCACCATGTTGTATCCATGTTCGATATTGCGCGGCAGAGGAGCGACGTCAAATAATTTAAGTATTGCCTTTGCTGGCCCGGGGCAGATTCAGGACACCGGCGGCAAAACCATTCATACCGCGCCGAACACGTCGTCCACCATTCATTCTCGCTCCATCTCTGTGGGTGGGGGCAAAGCGATTTTTCGCGGACTTATGCGGGTCACAAAAAAAGCGGTACAAAGCACCTGTTCTATGACGTGCGATGCCCTGCTTCTCGATGAACAATCTGTGGCCGACACATTTCCAGCCTTGAAAATTGAAACAAATGACGTAAGCGCGGCACACGAGGCGCGGATTGGAAAAATTGGCGATGAACAATTGTTTTACTTAACCAGTCGAGGGTTGACAGAAGAGCAGGCAATACAGCTTATTGTGAGTGGTTTTATCGAGCCACTGTCGAAAGCATTACCGCTCGAATATGCGGTGGAGTTAAATAAACTTATCGAAATGGAGATGAGTGATGCCATCGCTTGATACAAATGTAGAACATACGCGTTTGCCATCGGCAAACGCGTATGTTCTACAATGTATGAAACACTTTTTTCCGATATTCCAACACCACCCAAATTTGGTCTATCTTGATTCTGCCGCAACAACCCAAACTCCCCAAAGTGTCATTGACGCAATGAACAATTATTATGTTCAATCGCGATCTAATGTGCATCGGGCCACATATGGACTTGCCGAAGAGGCAACGGCAGCATATGAAACAGCTCGTGATAAAGTAGCTCGGTTTTTGAATGCTGATCGAGAGGAAATTATTTTCGTCCCGAGTGCGACATATGGGCTGAATATGCTCGCACAGATGCTTCAAGACAGGGTGTGGGAGGGAGGTAACGTTGCTTTGACTCGATATGAGCATCATGCGAATCTTATTCCATGGCAACAGATAGTAAAAAATAATAGCGAAAGATTGCGGTACATAGAGATAAAAAAATTTGAATCTGATTTGAATTCAATCCGTGACTGCATTGATGAAAAAACCAAGATTGTCAGTTTTAGCTTGATTTCGAATGTGCTGGGAACTGTATCTCCAGTTGAGGCGATTATCAAGCGCGCGAAAGAGGTTGGAGCAACCACGATTATAGACGCAGCTCAAGCAATTGGGCATATGCCGATTGACGTAAAAATATTGGATTGCGACGCGCTTGTCATATCTTCCCACAAGATGTATGGTCCAACCGGTATAGGGATACTGTATGTCAAAAAACAGCTTCTAGAGACGTTAGAACCTGTCATATTTGGCGGTGGAATGGTGAGTGACGCCACATACACAGACGCAACATGGAATGAAATTCCTTATTGTTTAGAACCGGGCACACCACCTATTGCCGAAGCAATTGGACTGAGTGCCGCTGTTGATTTTCTCTCTGGTATTGGATTGGAGACCATTCAAAAATATGAGGAGGATATGACTGCCTATGCGTTCCAGAAATTAGGAAAAATTTCCGGTTTGCGATTCATTGGACCGGTCAGCTTTCCCCGCGGCTCCATTATTTCTTTTGGCATTGATGGCATGCACCATGCGGATATTGCCTTGTATCTTGCAAAACAAAATATCTGTGTGCGCAGTGGTCACCATTGCGCGTACCCATTGATGCATCATCTGAATCTGTCAGGAGTTGTGCGGGCATCATTCGGAATTTATAATTCCAGAGAAGATGTAGACGCCTTGGTGGAATTTCTCAATCAGATGGTCAAACATCTCAAATTTTAAATCTATGGACGACGCGCCAACACTTGAACAGCGAAAACAACAGATCAAAGAATCTTTTTCCGTTCTTCCCACTTGGGAAGATCGTTTCTCATATCTTATCGAAATGGGGAAAGACCTCCCTCCTTTCTCTGATGCACAAAAAAATGATGTCACCTATGTATCTGGCTGCCAATCTGATGCCTGGTTCGTGGTGAGAGAGCAGGGTAAAAAAATTGAAATCACCGGGGATGCGGCAGCGCTTATCACAAAAGGAATTATTGCTACTTTGCGTTTTTTATACTCAGGAAGCTCCAAACAGGAACTTCGCAAAGAAAGTTTTCATTTTCTTGAAGAACTAGATATCTTGATGCATCTTAGTCCCAATCGCGCCAATGGGCTCTCCGAGATGATACAAAGAATTCAGTATGCTCGAAATTAATCATCTTTCTGTCAGGGTTGAAAGCAAAGAAATCCTTCATGATTTGAGTTTTACCATTCCAAAAGGTAAAGTGCACGCGATCATGGGTCCAAATGGATCTGGAAAGTCTACGCTTGCAAATACGCTTATGGGGCATCCAATCTATACCATTACGAATGGTAAGATTCGAATAGACGGCGAAGACATCACGGATGCAAAACCGCATCAGCGAGCTAAAAAAGGACTGTTTTTGTCACAGCAGTATGTTCCTGAAATTCCAGGAGTTACGGTGAATCGTTTTCTTCGTGCGGCCATTGAATCAAAAGAGGGCAAAAAACAACATCCAGTAAAATTTTTTCAGCGCCTGACCGCCCGTATGAAGGATTTGCATATGGACACATCATTCGCGTCTCGAGAATTGTATGTTGGATTTTCCGGAGGAGAAAAAAAACGACTCGAGATATTGCAACTTTTACTTTTGAATCCTATGTATGCTATTCTTGATGAGACTGACTCGGGGCTTGATGTGGATGCGCTCAAAGTGGTCGCTGAAGGAATCAATACATTTCGAAGTAAGGACAAGGGGATTCTCCTTATTACACACTATTCTCGACTTCTTGAATATGTGATACCTGATGTGGTACATATGATGATGGGTGGGAGCATTGTGAAGAATGGTGGGGCCGAGATGGCGCGACAGATTGACACAGACGGCTATACCACATAAAGAGATATAGTATGGTGACAAAAGAACGCATTATTGAAGAACTCAAAACCATTATTGATCCTGAAATTGGCTTGGATCTGTGGACTCTTGGTCTCATTTATACTATTCAAATCGAGAGTGATGACGCGGTAAAAATTTCTATGACATACACGACGCCCTTGTGCCCGTATGGACCGGCGCTCAATGCCGAGGTGACGAATGCGATGCATGATATTGGATTCAAAAAAGCCGAGGTTGAGATCACGTTTGATCCGTCTTGGAAACCACCGGAGAACCTAAGAGAAATGCTGGGAGTATGAAAAAGATTCGCGTCTGCTCTTCTCACTCTTGCACGGTGTTTGGCTCTCACCGGATTATGGAGACGATCGAAAAGGCCACTGGCTTGAATCCGGGGGAGAGGAATGATAACATTGATCTTGATTGGTGCGGGTGTTTGGGGTTTTGTGGCAGATCACCCAATGTCGCGATTGATGATACTCGATATATTATCACGGCAGATAGAGAAAGCGTGATGAAAAAAATTGAAGAAGGTGGCGAAGAGATTACAAAAAAGGAGATCGATTTACTGACTCTTAACACGTACCTTAACGAATACACGGTATGATTTTGAGTCAGA
>CAYJXK010000028.1:9145-13229 GCA_964374115.1 uncultured Gammaproteobacteria bacterium | reverse complement strand
TAGAGGGAGAGATATATGTTTGGTATATCATGAGAAGAGGATGGTGTCAAATTGTATCCACTCCTCTACCCCTAGCTCCTCTGCCCGCACGGTGTCGCTCCCGACGACTTCACGAAGAGCCGATTTCACTTTTTCTTTATCTATATGAAGACCCATAGAGAGATTCCGCCAGAGTTGTTTGCGTTTATTGGAAAACCCGGCTCTGACAACACGAAAAAACTTTTCTGGATCATCCGCGGTCTTTTGAAACGGTACGATCTCGATAATCGCAGAGTCTACTTTTGGCTCTGGCCAAAAAAAATTTCTTGGAACAAGAGAAACAATACGCGCTTTTCCATAGAATTGAACAGAAACAGATAAAAGGCTCATCTTTCCCGGCGATGCCGAGATTCGCTCTGCCACTTCTTTTTGTGCCATAAGAACGATCCGACTCGGTTTGCATGTTGATTCTAAAAAAGTTCGAATGAGTTCGGATGTGATTTGATAGGGAATGTTGGCGACGACTTTGTAGCGAGTTCGGAATTCACAGTTCACAGTTCGGAGGTTTTTAAGCGCGTTTCCCCACACTATCTCCACATTCGAATACTCTTTCTGTTTTTCCTCCCAATATGGCTGTAATTTTTTTTCAATTTCAAACGCGATTACCTTTTCCGCTTTTTCCGCAAGCGCAAACGTGAGCACCCCAAATCCCGGGCCAATCTCGATCACGGTGTCAGTATGTTTGATGTCTGCCGCGTGGAGCATCTCTCCAATTGGAATTTCTGAAATGAGAAAATGTTGTCCATACGCAGAACGCGGATGCAGATGATAGACGCGAGCGAGCTTCTGTATATATGAGGGAGAAAATAATTGTATCTTCATAGCGTCAAAGCTTTCCCCTGTTCCCCATTCGATATTCTAAAAAAGAATACCGTGACAATCCCAAGAAGAAAAATAAATATATAGGAATACCGCACGTCCACGCCAATCAAAAGAGCGGCAAAAAGAAATAATGGAAATTCAAGCATATTGTGAAATATATTCGTGAGAGATAATGTGGTCGCCCGATTGTAGGAAAAAAATTTTTTATGAAACATCTCGTCAAAAAATGGGTATCGAAACGCCTCGAACAAAGTAAACACAAGAAAGATAATAAACAATAGCATCACCATACCAGAAAATCGAAACAAAAAAATGAGAAATACCGCCACCGTCAACGTGAAGAGGATGTTGAAGATATGAATCGCTTCCTCGAGCGTATGCTCGGTCCATGCTTTGATTCGATGGACAAACCAATCAAACACAAGCATCACACCATGCCGCGCTCCCCATCCAATACCGATCACAACAATAGACAGCCCCAGATCAATAAAAAATTTTTGAAAAAAACTCCAACAAATAAACACCGCAAAAAAAAGAAGCTCTTTATTCATGATTGCTTTCATGAGATTTTTATCGTCCCACAGCAATTTCCATCCATCCCGAAATACGCCTTTCTCGAGCCGTTCGAGATCCAGGGAATGGGATGGCTCAACGAGGCGGGACGCAAAGAAAAACGACAAGAATGTCGCAATAAGATCAATGGAAAGGAGAAGAAAAAATTGGAGGTTGGTAAGATCACGGGCCAGAAGCACAGCGACAATAGGCGTGACGATCTTAAATACGTGAGTAGCGCCCCGATATTTCCCAAGTTTGCCAAACGTGGTTTTCTCTTCGCCCAGTTCCTTGGCCGTATCATAAAACAATGCCTGGTCTGTGCCAGAAATACAGGCAAATGATATGCCATAGAAAATATGGGCGATGGCAAGCTGAAAAAAACCTTCAGCAAAAAAAAGCCATATCCAATGACAACTCATCAGGAAAACTCCAAGCATCATGGTTTTCTTTCTACCCCACCGATCCGCGAGATAGCTCGAGGGCACTTCAAAAAGAAGAGAACTCGCGGCCCAAAAAAGATTGAGAAGGAAAATATCCGATAACTCAAGTCCGCGACGAAGATAAAAAAGCGGCAAGACGATATTGATCATCTTGAGATTCAAAAACGCCTGGATCCAAAACATCCGGCGAAAATTGTTGCGTAATTGTTGGTTTCTCTGGTCAGGCATATTTCTTCACTTCACCACCACTTCCCCCTGCCGCAACACCTCAATTGAATCCCCGGCCACCCGCACAATCGTGGAAGGACTGTGATGTGAAAGTTCCCCTGCATCAATAATAACATCCGGCTGATGAGCAGTATGTTCAAACATCCTGATAACTTCTTCAATAGCATACGGACTCTCACGTGAAGCAATGTTGGCAGAAGTAGAGACGAGCGGCGCAGCGATGGCGCGACAAAGGCTTGCCGCAATCGGATGCGATGTGACACGAAACGCGACCATCCCGCGTGGCCCGAGAATCCCTTCTCCAAACCCATGCGGCACTTTTGGATATGCCACAATCGTGAGTGCCCCTGGCCAAAAACGGCGAGCGAGTTTTTCGATTGTTCCATTCCATTTGATAGAGCGCATCGCCATATCAATATCAGCCATCACCACGAGCACGGGTTTGTCTTCTTGTCGCTGTTTTATCTCAAATACACGGGCGACCGCCTTGGTGTTTGTCGCATCGCATCCGAGTCCATAGCAGGTCTCGGTGGGATAGACGAATGTCTGACCAGCTCGGAGAGCAATAACAATATCAGATAGTACAAGATCAATGGCAGGAATGATGTTCATACAGATATGGCCCACAGAGTTGCAGACAAAAAAAAGTGACTGAATGGCGCTTGGGAGAGCGCGAGAGACACGGAAACTCGCTATGAATTACATGAGAAATGAGAATTTTCATCTGTTTTTATCCACCGCAAATACGCCTCTACCAATCCACCAAGCTCTCCATTCAACACCGCCTCTGGATCAGCGGTCTCATATCGTGTTCGCAGGTCTTTGACCATTTTGTAGGGATGAAGAACGTAGGAGCGGATCTGACTCCCCCATTCCGGACTTTTGTACTCACCGCGAAGTTTCAACCGTTCTTCTACTTCTTTTGTTTCCTGAAGTTGTTCTAGTTTGGAATGCAGAATACGAAGCGCCGTTTCTCTATTTTGATGTTGCGATCGTTCATTCTGGCAGGCGACGACAATGCCGGTCGGGACATGCGTAATACGAACAGCGGTTTCTACTTTGTTCACATTTTGTCCTCCAGCGCCGCCAGAACGAAATGTGTCAATCATGAGATCATTCTCGTTCAGCGCCACGATATCGCTCTCCTCTGCTTCTGGCAATACCTCGATAAGCGCAAACGACGTATGGCGCATTTTCTCCGCGTCGAATGGAGAAATGCGCACCAGCCGATGTGTCCCGTGTTCCGATTTGAGATGCCCATAGGCATAACGGCCAGCGACGCGAAACATTGCGGACTTGATCCCGGCTTCACTCCCGCGCGATTCATCAATGATCGTGGTCTTCCATCCTTTTTTTTCCGCGTATCGAAGCACCATGCGCAAAAGCATCTCTGCCCAATCTTGGGCTTCGGTGCCGCCGCTCCCCGCGTGCACTGCCACAATCGCGTTCTTGTGATCGTGTTTGCTGTTCAATAAAAGAAAAAATTCAAGCGTTTCAAATTCTTTTGTCAACTCCATAATTTTTGTATGCATCTCCATCCCCAATTCTTCGTCCGGCTGCTTTTCGAGCTCGTGAGAGAAGCTCATCAATTCTTCCACTTCTTCCTTCATATTGGTCCATGTTTCTATTTCCTTTCTGATTTCCTCATGGCGCCTACTCACCCGCGTCGCATTGTCTTGATCCGTCCAAAAATCTGGAGCTTGCATTTCGCGCTCCAGACCATGCATATTAGCAATCAAAAAATCCACGTTCAGCAGTTGCCACGTTGACGCGATACGATCTCTGAGCTGTTCAAGTTGTTTTATCTCTTCAGTCATATACAAGCGTTTTCATCGATTGTAGAGACGCATTGCAATGCGTCTCTACAACATCCATCCTACCAAAATCAACAAAAAAAACAACCCCCTCGAACATATCGAAAGGGTTATTTTTCATGCAGAATATTATTCGCGTATCTGCGTCATGTCCTACATCATCCCCATGCCGCCGCCCATGCCGCC
>CAYJXK010000028.1:0-9045 GCA_964374115.1 uncultured Gammaproteobacteria bacterium | reverse complement strand
CCCATGCCGCCGCCCATGCCGCCCGACATTGGCTCTTCTTTTTTCGGAAGATCGGTAATCACCGCCTCGGTGGTGAGAAACATCCCAGCAATCGAGACCGCGTTTTGAAGCGCGAATCTGGTTACTTTTGTTGGGTCAATGATCCCAGCGACAATCATATCCGGCTCATCGGCGCCTGTCGCGGCATTAAATCCAAAATTGCCACTTGCTTTGTTGACTCTCTCGACAATGATCGCGCCGTCTTGACCCGCATTGTCCGCAATGGTTCGAAGCGGCGCTTCAAGCGCGCGGCGCAAGATTTTCACCGCGACCATCTCTTCGTCCAAAAGATTGAGTTCATCGAGCGCTTTTGCGGCGCGAATAAGGGCCACGCCACCACCGGCGACCACACCTTCTTCGATTGCCGCTTTTGTGGCGCCGACCGCGTCTTCGATACGATGTTTTATTTCTTTCATTTCTGTTTCTGTCGCGGCGCCCACTTTGATCACCGCAACGCCCCCGGCAAGCTTGGCCAGCCGTTCTTGCAGCTTTTCGCGATCAAATTCTGAATCTGTTTGTTCGATAAGTGTGCGAATCTGAGCCACGCGATCTTTCACCGCTCCTTCGTCGCCTTTGCCTTCGACGATGGTAGTGTACTCTTTGGTCGCAATCACTTTGCGAGCTTGCCCCAGATCCGTGAGTGTCGCGTTCTCGAGTTTGAGTCCAATATCTTCGGAAATCACGCGTCCGCCGGTCAAAACCGCGATGTCTTGAAGCATCTCTTTGCGGCGATCTCCAAATCCAGGAGCTTTCACCGCGAGCACATGAAACGTACCACGCAGTTTATTCACGACAAATGTTGCGAGCGCTTGACCCTCGACATCTTCTGCAATAATTACGAGTTCTTTGCGTCCTGATTCCGCGACCTTCTCAAGGACCGGTAAGATGTCTTCGACTGAAGAAATCTTCTTATCTGTAATAAGGATAGGAACATTTTGATATTCTGCTTCCATGCGATCCGAATTCGTAATCATGTATGGAGACACATATCCTTTGTCAAATCGCATCCCCTTCACCGTCTCAATCTCCATACCGAATGATTGCGATTCCTCGACGGTCACAACACCATCTTTGCCGACCTCTTTGAGCGCTTCAGCGATTTTCTTTCCGATTTCAGGATCATTCGCTGAGATCGCGGCGACATTCGCTATTTCATCTTCCTCTACTGGCTTTGAAATTTTTTCTGTAAGCATCTTCACAATCGCCTCGGCTCCTTTGTGAAGTCCGCGATTGAGCGCGACTGGATTTGCTCCAGCAGTAACATTTTTCATTCCTTCCTGCACAATCGCCTGCGCGAGAACAGTCGCGGTGGTGGTTCCGTCTCCTGCCACATCATTTGTTTTGCTGGCGACCTCTTTCACGAGTTCCGCGCCAATATTTTCAAATTTATCATCGAGTTCAATTTCTTTGGCAACGGTCACGCCATCTTTGGTAATGGTCGGAGTTCCAAACCCTCTATCGAGCACCACATTGCGTCCTTTGGGACCGAGCGTGACTTTCACGGTATTTGCAAGCATATTCACCCCGCGAACCAATGCGTGTCGCGCGTCGTCGCTGAATTTAATTTGTTTGGCCATATGTTGAAGAATTAAGAATTCTGAATCATGATAGCAAGCACATCTTCTTGAGAAATAATTTTGTACTCTTCGTCACCAATTTCCACTTCGTCTCCTCCCCATTTCTTGAAAAGAATCCGATCGCCAACTTTGACCTCCATCGTGGATCTGCTTCCGTTTTCGAGCACCTTTCCCGGACCGATTGCGATAACTTCTCCTTCCATCTTTTTTTCCTTTTCAACCGTGTCTGGAAGCACAATACCAGACTTTGTCACTTCATCCTCCTTGATTGGCTTGACCAGTATATGGTCGCCAAGCGGGCGTATATTCATAGGTTTCCCTTGTTAAAACTGTTTATAAATCAAAAAACTTCAAAAGCGAAAAATGCCGCTCATTTATCACTCGATTGACTCGAGTGCCAATTCCACCTCCATTCTACAGGAACGAAAAAAACTGTCAAGCCCCCTTCGATATCGAGTTTTCCACAATAATCAAAAACCCACGCGTGGTGGGAGGCTCACTATGCCGACTATTCAGAGAATCCATGATGCCTGTCAGTAACACGGATTCGATAGCGTGCACGTACGCCCCCCACTCCACATGGGTTTGATACAGTATCCCACACAATTTTACGTGTGTCAAATGCAAGAAAAATTTTTTTTGCTTATCTCTCACCCCCCCTGTGGACGTCCTGTGGAAAAGATGTGCATGACCGCTCTCCATACGCGAGTCCACCATGATGAAACATTTATTGTGTTTCTGCAATAGCGCTTCTTATAGTGAGAGCATAACACACCAACGCAGAAAACATGAGGCCAGAAAAAGATGAATACCAATAATGATCAAAAAGAAATAACACAGATATACCGATGATCACCCCAAACGATACCCTTTTCCCCCATTTCCACCAAAAAAGAAAAACCAAACCAAAAAGCAGGCTCCCAATCACTCCATACTCCACGACGCCTAGGATGATCGTATTATGCACGGGCTGATACGCAAAACCAGACCGTGTGGGGTCACTAAAATACAGCGCCGCGGTATAATTTCCGACGCCGACTCCAAAAAATGGATGTGTAAGAAATAATTTCCATGCTTCGTCGTATTCGTGTTGTCGTTCAGAAAGAGATCTAATTTCTTCGGCTGAGGATGTTTGAATTCGCGTCGTAAGAAGAGGCGCGTAGAGAAAAGAAATCGAGGCACAGAGCACGATGATACTCATAAGGACGAAAGAGCAGTGTCTCCGAAAAAAAAACGCGGCCATCACCGCTCCGGCTCCAAGCCACGCCGACCGGCTGAAAGTAAAAAACAAAGCGCTTGCGATAAGTGGAGCGGATACAAAAACCAACATCCTATTCCCTGACGCAGATTTCTTTTCTTCTTCGCGCTCTTTGAGAAAAAAAAACGCGCATACAGAAAAAAGAACAGCAACCAAATACCCTCCAAATACATTGGGGTGCGCGAATGTGCCATACGCGCGCAACCACCGACCGATCTCGAGAGAAGAAACCACCGATGTCCCTGCCTGCCATGCAGGATGCGCTGAAAGACCAAGAAGAGATGAAGAAAATGTTGATTGGCTGAAAAATTGGAAAATGCCGAGAAGCGACGGAAGAATACTCCCGCCGATAAACCAGAGTACGACGGTCTTTGGCGAGAGTGGCCCGGTCAAGAGAAGAAAAAAGAATAAAAATGCTTCAAGGATTCTGCGCGCGTGTTGAAGCGCGAGATTGGTATCAGGCGCCCATACACTGGAAAGAAAACCATAGAGCACCACAAGAAGAACAATAGCCGCGAATCGCCGATCTGGCGTGAAGCGCCACTGCTTCCTCTCTCTACGCGCATAGGAGATGCCCATGAGAAAGATGCTCGCCACTACAGCAGACCAAAGCAGTCCTTCTGTCGCGTAAAATCCGATCGTCCCATACTCCCACTTCGACCCGCCAATTTCTGGCGCAACAATAATCCAAATGGTCTGCCATGGGAGAAGAAAGAGGAGGAGACGGAGAAATAAGCCGAGGAGACATGAAAGATTCTTCTGCAAACGTGGACCAAACATATAGAGATGACGAGAGCCCATCTCAAAATTATTTTTGAGATGGGCTCTCTTCTGTGATCATGGGAATCGAAACATATTTATTCATAATTTCCACGCACCAATTACTTCCTCACATCTTTTCTCCCACGACTCACGAAAAAAAGCTCGCCGATCATTTTCATGAAATTTCAATCGTGTGTCGCTTATGATCACCGCAGTAGGAACAAAAAATGAACGACCACGATACCGACGGATAAGCAGTGGAAGCTGAATACGTCTGGCCATTCTCTCAAGCCATTTTTTAGATAAAACGCGAAAAATCTGCCGGCAAAAAAAATGAAACCATTTCTGCCTCCATAGCAGTTCCACAATCGCCCGCGGATGAAGCATCGTAGGAGAGAATCCAAACGGTATAAGACGCGCGACCCACATATTTTCTTTTTGAATGGTTTCATGCCATCCATGCGGATCGTAGATCGGCAAGAGAAGCGTGAGCCAATACGCGAAATAAATATCTTGTTCGGAAGAGGCGACATCCTGAAAATCAAGCGCGTCACTTGCGGCAAAAAAACTCAGACATATCTTATCACGACTTGTCTTTTTGGTCATGCGATGTCCTGTGAGCGCTAAAATGCAAATACTCCAAAACCGTGTGAGCCAAAGAAATCCAGGTTTCCCTATGATAAAGACATCAATATCGCTCCCCGGTCTTGCCATCCCAAAGGCCGTGCTATTACAGACACAGACGGCCTCAACCCATGGAATCCATCGGAGGAGGTTGATCGCGCGTTTCGCGATCTGTAATTTTTCCTCGACAATTGCGACCGCGCTCTGCCGATCCTTGACCGTCTTATCTCTTCCTCTCAAAAAAAAGAAGCCATTGCGTTGGCCTATCACCCCCTGACTTACGAGATCAGAAAGAGATGACAGAAATTGCTCATAGGAAAGAAAGGAAGGCGGCTGCCAAAGCCATCGGTACACCTCTTCTCTTGTCAATGGATACGAAAAAAGATCAAAATAACAGAGCGTTTCCAGGATAGCACGATGTATATCTACAGTCCTCACATCATTTCCGCATCGTGGCTGGCTCAATGCCTGTCGCGAATTTGTTATCTGCGCGAGATGCTACAATCCCCTGCGCTTTGACCGCATCCTCGACCACCATGCGTTTGTCATCAATAGCAACAACCTGATCACGACTGACCAGATATTCCCGATGTTTCAACAAGGACGCGCGCACGCGATATTGCGCGATCATTTGTCCCTCTGTTTCGACAACACACTCCGCGACATGGCCAAGAGATGCTCCTGACTTTGTCTCAACCTTGAGGCGCGCAAGTTGTCGGCTCGTAAGACGCATATCAATGATTCAAAAATTTTATGTTTTTGTATGTTCATGATTGCGAAACTGTATCATCTGTTGCAACCCCGTAAACAATGTAGACAAAAACCAATACAGCGCAAGCCCACCGGGAAATTGAATGCCCACAATCACGGTGAACACCGGCATCATGTAGAGCATTTGTTTATTCATCATGGTCATCATGTTTTCATCCTTGCCACCTTTTCCTGCCTCTGGAGGTGGACGTTTGCGTGTCATCATTTTGGTCTGCCAGAATTGCGCGGCGCCTGCGAGGACCGCAAGCACGACACTTGGTTTTCCAAGATCGAACAATCCAAATGACACCGGGTTAATGCTCTCCGGATTTGGAACAAATGAATACAGCATTTGAAAGTCCGACCCGGAAAATCCATCTCGAAGCACATAAAACAATGCGAGAAAGACGGGAAGTTGGACAAGAATGGGAAGACACGATCCGAGTGCGTTCACTTTGTGTTCGCGGTAAAGCTTCATCTTCTCTTGCGCGAGTTGCTGTTGGTTGTCTTTGTGTTGGGCTTTCAATTCTTCGAGCTTTGGCTGGAGTTCAGAAAGAGATTTCTGCACTGTGATTGATTTTTTGGTGAGAGGATAGAGAATGATTTTGATGAGAAGCGTAAGAACCAAAATGACAACACCAACATCCGGGATCAAAACATACAATCCGACGAAAATGTTAAAGATCGGCTGATAAAAAATGACTTGAAAAAATTGTTTCATAATTGATCACTTTCCATACTCCTTATTCTTTAGGACGTACGCGTTTGCCTCTCAAAGAGGCGCTCACACCCCGTCTTTTTTCTCGTGAGGACTGTGCGAGCGAGGTGATACGCCCGTTCCCGGACGTGTACGGTTGCGGGGCGTATCGCCGGTCCTCAGAAGGACGCGAGTTTCCTCATTCATTTTCCGACTTTCCCTCTTGCTCATCTTTTGCTATCTCTTTCACATGCACATTCTTAATGGTTTCTTGTGCCAGTTCCACCGCAACCTTTTCTTCTACCTCTTCCGGTGTGTCACCACTACTCACTTCCACTTCGGTATTGCCTACCTGCACGACATTAATTTTATATCCGGTCAGTTCCGCCGCCAATCGCACATTCTGCCCGCCTCGCCCAATCGCAAGAGAAAATTGATCTTCGGAAACATGGGCCATCGCCTCTCCGGTTTCTCCTTTGATATCCACACCGACTACTTTCGCCGGAGAGAGCGCGTGTTTGATAAACAATGCGGGATCATTGCTCCACTGAATAATATCAATTTTTTCTCCGCCGAGCGCCTGAATAATGATCGTGATCCTGCTTCCCCGCTGCCCAATACACGATCCAATCGGATCAATCGTGTCATCATCTGTGTGCACCGCCACTTTTGAGCGTACTCCTGGCTCTCGGGCAATCGCTTTGATCATCACCTCGCCATTGCCAATCTCTGGAATTTCTTCCGCAAAGGTGTATTGTACCATTCGTTTGTCTGTTCGAGAAAGAAGAATTTCCGGTCCGCGCGCGCCCATCGTGACAGAGACCACAAAAAACTGCATACGCGCGCCCGGTCGATACATTTCGCGCTCAATTTGATCGCTCGATGGGACAATGCCGGTGATTTTTCCAAAATCCACAATCACCGCACCGCCTCGATCACGGCGCTGGATAATCCCCTGCATCATCTTGCCTTCTTGTCTTTTAAAGTCCTCAAACACGGTGATGCGCTCTGCTTCACGAAGTTTTTGAATAATAACTTGCTTGGCAGTTTGTGCCGCCATGCGACCAAAGTCGCTTGGGGTTTCTTGGGGGATTTCCAAAATATCCCCAATCTCGGTGTCATATTTCACCGTACCTGCGTCCGCAAGCATAATTTCTGTTTTAGGATTGAAATGCGGCACATCTGCCACTTCTTCCTCTGTCAGCTCCCGCCCTTCTGCTTTGGCTGTTTCTCGAAGACGAATGAGTTCTTCTTGTGCTTGCTCGAGCGTTTCTTCATCAATGTCCGCGACCACCTCTTTCACATCCCATACCCGCATGTCGCCAGTTTCTGGATCAAACTTCACTTTATAATTCCCTTGACGATTCCCAAAATCCTTTCGATACGCTGCCGCAAGCGCGGATTCGAGCGCCTCCAAAACAGTCGCGTGTTCGAGACCTTTTTCTTCACAGAGGAAATTCAATGCTTTCACTATTTCAGATGACATAAAATGTGTGGAAAAAAATTGGCAGCTTTTTCAAGCTGCCAGAATCAATGAAGTAATCGTACTCCAAAAATACCCGCGTGTCAAATATAGTCTGTGTATAACAAAAGAGAAGACCCCCTGCCTTCTCTTTTGAATTGAGGCAAAAGGAACTAGGGAGTTTGTTCCACACATGCGCCGTCTTGGCATATGTATCCCGCACCGAATTTATCATTGCATAACATCGTCGTTTTAAAACCGGGACCGCAGTTATAATCAACAACATACTTCTCTTCTCCGCCGCATGTATCGGTATAGGTTTTGACTGTGCCATCACTATACATCTTAGTGACAATCCCTACTGATTTCAAATTCTCTCCTCCTTCAGTATCTGTACAACTGAGAAGCTGAGGAGATGGTGGAGGTTTTATTATGCATTTACTTCCCTGACACACCCCCTCTTTCCCGAGAGCCGTTGTGCAATCCGGGTATGCTGTTTTTTCAAGCGTCTGCCCGCTACATGAATACTCTGTCACCACCCCTTTCCACTTGCAGACATCTGCAAAAACAGTTTCCATCCCGTCCGCGTATTTCACAGTCGTCGTCCCTGAGACCCCAACACTTGTCCCTATCTCTGTATCAGTGCAACTCACCGACACTTTTGATTTCTCGACGCATGCGCCGTCACTACATATCATTCCTGAGGAACACGGCAACGAAAGTGTATCGTATCCAAAGGTGGTTGAAGGAGAACAAAACACTTCCGCGACTGTGGTCGTTGAAAAACATCCGTCTTGAACGCCACTGCTATACACACCCTTTATCACATCAATAACTCCTTGCATATTTGGATCGATGCCATTGTCAGAGTCAGTACACACATCAATAATAACAATAGGTGTTACATCTGTTACCTGTTTTACATTATTGCTCTCATTGAGCTCAAAAATTTTTCGATTGGTGTCTATAAGAACCGTGATAGAAAGGGAATTAGACGGCACCGGAGTCTGATAGAATGGAAAAAACAATTGAATTTCTCCCTTTTCCCCTGGAGCAAGTTGATACTGATTCAGATTCGGCACACCGAGAGTGTTCACGGTCGCGTCCCCTTCGGAAACCGTAAACGCGTAGATCCCTTCTTTCTCCTCTGGTGCGATCGTAAAGACAGGGCTTCCCGCTCCCGTGATTTGCGCGAGCTGAGAAAGGAAATTACCAGACGGTGCGGGAGAGATTTTTACTCGCAAATCAAATGGCTTTGTCACTGCCGCTTTCCCGGTATTCGCGTAGACGATGATCAGTTTGTTTTGATCTGCCGATGTATATGGCGTATTTTGATTCATTAAAATTGACTCAATGACCAAATCTGGTTTGTTCCCTGGAAATATAAATGGCAGCGACGCAAACACAGCAGCCGCGCCGAGAAACGCGGTGGCAACAGCAATCGCTGTGCTAGAAACTGTTTTGGTGACGATGGACGCGGAACTGAAGGATGCGGCTTTGAGCATACGATGGATGTGAAAAATAATCAAAGATGAAAGGAATATATCATTCTTCTTTCAATGAAGGAAAAAAACTGTGGATAAGACGTTCGCTATCTCAATTTGGTCCATAAATCTGATCAACCGTCATTCCCACCCATTCCGCGACAATCTCTTTAATATGAACCGTATCCACTTCAGGCCATCCTGATTCTTCTTTCATCATTTCTTCCTTTTCCTCAATCATTTTCACCACAGCCACAGTATCTCTACGAATCTCAATAAGTTTTTCCTCATCATTGGTCGCTTCTTCCTTGAGGCGCAGATCAATGAGCCGATCTTTAAGCTTTGAATTACGAAACTCTTTTTACCTCATTTTTTAAACCAAACCAAAGAAG
>CAYJXK010000027.1:0-13664 GCA_964374115.1 uncultured Gammaproteobacteria bacterium | reverse complement strand
CCCTTAGAGAGTAAACATTCTCCTCCATATTTGTCATGCTTTTCCCCTCACTCAATCTGTGCTACTGTTCAAGATCTCTTCTTCGTCTCCATTTCGTGCCTTTTTGGCTGAAAAATGTTCTTCCCTCCTCACGGTAATACCATGACACTTGGTCGATAAGAACATTTTTCGCTCAAAAAGTCACGGAAATAGACAAGGAAGAGAGATGAATAAAAAATGCCCCCTGCCTAGGCCAGGGGGCATTTTTTATTCTCGTCTCGCGCGATATTGCAACGCCTCGGCAACATGTTCTCCTTGAATTTCATCGTGTCCATCAAGATCAGCAATCGTGCGCGCCAGTTTAATAATACGGTGATACCCGCGAGCAGAGAGATACATCTGTTCTCCTGCGCGGCGCAACAATTCAAATGATCGATCTCCCAATTTGCAATATTCACGAATTTCTTTATTTTTCATTTCACTATTGGCCGCAAATGACGTTTCCCGAAATCGTTTGTTTTGTCGCTCTCGTGCTTGCATGACGCGCTCACGCACTTTTTCTGATGATTCGGCAAGGTCGCCTCTTCGCAATTTATCAAATTCCACGCGCGGCACTTCGACATGCAAATCAATACGATCAAGCAGTGGTCCACTCACTTTCTTTTGATACCGCGCGATGTGTGACGGCGCGCAGACACACCGCCGCCCTGGGTCAGTCGCGAATCCACACGGACAAGGATTCTGACTTGCGATCAATGTAAACCTCGCAGGAAATGTAATCGTCCCTTGCGCCCGTGAAATCGTAACAAGTCCGTCCTCAAGTGGCTGGCGCAATGTTTCAAGCACTTGGCGCGGAAACTCTGGAAATTCATCCAAGAATAACACACCTCGATGCGCCAAAGAAATTTCTCCTGGTTTTGGAAACGCGCCGCCACCGATCAATGCAACCGAGCTCGCGCTATGATGTGGCGCGCGAAATGGTCGCTCTGTGATGAGCGGCAGATCACCCGAGACAAGCCCTGCCACAGAATAAATGGTGGTCACCTCAATCGCCTCATCTGTTGTCATTGGTGGAAGAATAGAGGGAAGAGTACGCGCAAGCAAAGTCTTTCCAGACCCAGGCGGACCAGACAAAAGAATATTATGCGCGCCACTTGCCGCGATCTCCATCGCGCGCTTCACAAACTCCTGTCCCTTCACATATGCCATGTCCATGTCATAGGCAGAGCGCTCACAGAGCGCGTCAATCTGTTGTGTGGGAAGCGGAACAATCGTTTCATTTCCCTGCGTGTGCGCGAGTAATTGCCGAAAGGACACGACAGGGTAGACCGAAATACCTGGAATAAGACTCGCTTCTTTTGCGTTCACTGCTGGAACAAAAACCCGACGGTATCCTTTTTGTTTTGCAAAAAGAGCGAGCGGTAACATACCCGTCGTGTGTCGCAATGTACCGTCAAGCGCAAGTTCTCCCACAAAGAGAGCGTCTGAAAAATCAGCCCCAGTTATTTGCTCAGTCGCGAGATACATGCCAAATGCCATAGGGAGATCATAGTGACTTCCCTCTTTGCGCACATCTGCGGGAGCGAGATTGATAATGACTCGACCATTGTTTGGAAAATGGAGATCCGTATTCTTCCATGCGGTCCGAATGCGTTCTTTGGCCTCTTGGATTGCCGCGTCCGGCAATCCAATAATATGATACCCAGGCCAACTGCCGGCCACATCAACTTCGACAGTAATCCCGAGACAGTCAAGCCCGATCGTCGCGGCAGAATGTATTTTGGTAAACATATTAACTTGTAGCAAGTTTCCGTATCTGATGCGCTCTCCCAATCGCCATTCAGTCACTTTTTCCTTCGCCCACAACACATCTTCTCTTCATCTCCCCCCACACCACCATCACTGCTCCCACCACAATAAGTACGTCGCTCATATTTATGATCGACGTAAAGATGCGAAAATAATCAATCGTAAATCCATGCCATGCGCGATCAACAAAATTGGACAGCGCGCCAATGAAAATCAAAAAAAAACCAACATACTTGTATCGTACCAATGCATACAAAAGCCAACACAAAACAAGCGGAGTAAAAAGAAGAAGAAACAAACGAGAAAACGGCACACTAAACGCAATGCCTGAATTTTGAAAATACTGCCATCCCAACCAACGTGTATACAAAAAAGAAGTATTTGCGTGATGGAAAAAAAAGTATTTTATATATTGATCCAATAAAAACAAAAACCCGCTTATTCCAAAGAGAAATATCAGACGGGTTCTTCTATCACCCATACATGTCTTGTTTATGATCCATGCTCTGTGCGCCATGAACCATGTTTGATCACACTTCCTGTGTAATTGTTTTTTTACAACTCACACATGAACTCGAGGTAGGACGAGCGCGCAAACGCTTCTCATCAATCGTCTGTTCACAATATTTGCAAACACCATATGTTCCCTCTTCTATTCGCTGCAATCCCGATGTAATATCCCGCAGTGTATTCTCGAGTGCAATCTCTAGTGGTTTATTGGCGGTAAACTCGGCCACTTCCCTCGCATTATCATCTTCTTCATCACCATATTGTGGAATCAGTGCGTTGTAATTCCCTTCTGTGTGAGGATCTTTCACAGCAAATTTTGAAAGCTCACTCAAAAGTCGCTTTTGTTCTTGTTCAAGCGCCTGCTTCATCTCGGAGAGAAATGTTTGGGTGTGGGAGTGCAAAGGGAGTTGTGTGTCTATTGCCATACATGTGTACTATACTAACTGAAAAACGCCCATAGTATAACACACCCCCCCATGGAAAATCAAGAACATAAATAAAAACAAAAAGCCGATCGCGGCCCTTGGTAATGAATGGCTGATCGGCTTCGATCCCTAGACGGTGCCGAATCAGACGATGAGATATCTTTCATCCGTCCGCCGACGCGGACGAGTCAAAAATTCTCATCGTCTGACTGCGACAAAACTGTCACAGGGAAAGGACCCTTCAACCACTCCGAGGTGGAGACTTCCGACGTCATGGCATGGGAGCACACGACGTAAGTGTTGGAAGGCACCGCACATTCCAGACTTGCCTCTTTTTTTACCCTTTTTGGTATTGGTTTTGAATCCGCCAGAGGCGGATTAAGGGTAAGCCTGGAATAGAGAGTAGTTAGGAGGGTAATCATTGCCCATAAGCCGGTAAAACCGTTACGGACAATAGACTAGTGAGAAAGAACATTTTTAGCACTATTTTAGTATACCACCTTTCTCTTTATGTGTCAATAGAGGGGTATAACTCAATTTTTATTCTAAAATAAGCAAAATTTCGTATTATTTACTGTTTTCGAAAAGTATACACTAGTTTATACAAAAATGTACTTATCCACATTTTTACCCACTTACCCACAAAGTTATCCACACTGTATAGAATAATCTATACAAACAGAAGAAGGGAAATATAAAATTTTAATCTTTATACAGCTAAAATATTAAGTTTTTTGAGAATATTAATTATTTCTCTTTGTATATCAACAAATGATGTTTCAAGAGCCTTTGGGGTCGCAAAAAAGCCAATAAGGTATCCACCGGAGATTCTTTTGTCTTTGAGAAGAAGCCGTATGGATTCCCTCATCTGGCGACGGATTTTATTCCTTTCCACGGCTTTTTTACTTACTTTCATACCCACAATGCACGCAATTTTGAGATCCAATGCTCTGTACCCTCGCTTATCCATAAGTATTTTATCAATTTTAAGAACTTTTGCCTGCACTCTGCCACCATGCACTAGTCGTCCTTTCTCAAAAAGAAGAGCAATGTCTCGGCTATGGCGCAAACGATATTGATCTGAAAGCATAGGAAGAGAAAGGGGATTTTGGACCAAACAGAGCCAATTATCTTTTCTTTCTTTGAAGTTTCCCTTTCCGCTCATCACTGACGGTGAGTTTCTTTCTTCCTTTGTCCCGACGTCTTTTGAGGACATCCCGCCCGTTTTTTGTCTTCATTCTCTCGAGAAACCCATGGGTTTTTGCGCGTTTTCTCTTTTTTGGCTGATACGTTCTTTTTGGCATATACAAGACTTTTTATCTATTTTACTAGTGATGATGTCATGATATCATCAAATAGATTCACCGGTCAAGTTATCCCCATCATCCACACTTTTTCCCCACCTTATTCACTTTTTTCCTATAATAAGCAGTTTTTATTTTGGTTCTTGTGATAAAATTCCTTCACTATGACGAATTACGAAATTTGGCAAGCGGTTCTTGCAGACTTTGAGCTCAAGGTGTCAAAAGCCAACTTCACCACATGGTTCAAACACACAGGCATCATCAAATATGAATCGGGTGAGGTGATGATTTGCGTTCCCAATGCTTTTACACAGAGCTGGCTTGAAAAAAAATATCACTCAGATATTATCCGCACTCTTGAGCGAGTGACTGGCAAACCCGTCAAAAAAATAGACTATTGCGTCGAAAATATCAAAAATGTTGAAGAAAAGGAATGCGCGCTCATCTCCACCACGCTTATTCAACACACTGCAACACAGATGAATACGAATATGTCCAAGACCACAGCGCTCCGTCTTGGACTTAACCCAAAATATACCTTTTCTTCTTTTATTGTCGGTAAAGGCAACGAACTTGCCCGCGCGGCCGCAGAGGCGGTGGCCTCGCGTCCTGGAGAGGCATACAATCCACTTTTTATCTACGGAGGGGTGGGGCTTGGGAAAACACATCTTATACAAGCCATTGCGCACGCCATGATTGAAAAAAATCCTCAAATAAAAATCCTCTACGTGACATCAGAAAAATTTACCAATGAATTTGTCTCTTCGATCAAAGAGGGGAGAGCCAAGGAATTCAAAGATCGCTACCGTAACGTAGATCTCCTGCTCATTGATGATATTCAATTTATCGGAGGCAAGGAACAGACCCAGGAAGAATTCTTCCACACGTTCAACGAACTCCATCAGCACAATAAGCAGGTGGTTCTCACAAGCGATCGGCAACCCAAGGCCATCCCCACGCTCGAAGATCGCCTGCGCAGTAGAATGGAGTGGGGAATGATCGTAGACATTTCTGCGCCCGATCTTGAAACACGCGCCGCCATCGTTCAAGCCAAAGCCCAAGAAAAAAAATTTTTTCTGCCAGAAGAACTAGCGCAAGTGATTGCCGTCACCGTACAAAGCAACATCCGAGAACTCGAAGGGGCGCTCAATAAAATTATCGCCTTTCACGAGCTCAAAAACATACAACCTACAAAAGACTCTGTTCGATCAGTGCTCACGAGCTTCGAGGCACAAACCATGCGCAAATCCGCAACCCCGAAAGATGTCCTTCTCACGGTCACACAATTTTATGATCTCAGTACCGAGGACATCAAAGGAAAAAGCCGGGAAAAAAGGCTTTCTTTCCCGCGACAAATCATTATGTATCTCCTTCGAGAGGAACTTAAAATGTCGTACCCCGCAATTGGCGACGAGCTTGGTGGCCGCGATCACACCACTGCGATGCACGCACATACAAAAATTATTTCAGAAATAGAAAACGAACTCAAAGTAAAACAAGATATCGAGATGATCAAACAACAATTATACGCGGAATCTCTCAATTCTTAGCGCCTATCTCATCAGTCTCTTTCGTCGCGAAAACCATACATTTTGAGCGAAAACCGCGCGGAGCGAGGAGTAATACTCAATAGTATTGCGACGAGCGATACACAGTTTGCAGCCAACAGGTATGATTTGCAGGAGAATATGGACTTGTGAGACAGGCGCTGAGACGGATATCATGGTGACAACATGTGGAAATACTCTTCAAAAAAACACATCTCGTCCCCACCATATCAACACAAAAAAAGAAAGAAAAAAATAATACACACTTCATCCTAATTTTCCCCCCATTTCTTCAACACAACACAAAAAAAAAGTCCCCAGGAAAAATCGCGTGAGTCTCATCTTTTTCTCACTTATCCACCTTCCTCACAGGACCTACTATCTACTACTATCATCATATATGAAATTTACTTGTACGAAAGAAAACTTTATGGGCGCGCTTGATGCTGTGAGTAACGTGGCACAAAAACAAAGTCATCTTCCCATTCTCACCCACGTGCTTTTTGAAGTGAAAGAATCCAAAGTGCAGATTCTCGCCACCGATCTTGAGATTGCGATTCGTATTGATCTTCGCGCAAAAGTAGAAGAAGCGGGGTCATTCACTGTGCCTGCGAAAACAGTTACTGACATTGTGCACCTTCTTACAGAAGAGTACGTGGAAGTGGAAACAGAAGAACAAGAATTGGTTTTGAAAGCAGGTGTCTCAAGTACGAAAATAAAAGGAATCGCGGCTGACGATTTTCCTGTGATTCCGGGGGTAGGGGAGCACACACGCTACACCCTCGATGGTCGCGCGCTGAAAGATGCCCTTACCTCGACAAGTATTGCCATGGCAAAAACCAGTATCCGTCCGGAATTGTCTGGTTTGTATCTGGGTTTTTTTGGGGAGCGTTTCGGCGGTCTTCTCCTTGCCGCCACAGACTCTTATCGCCTCTCTGAGAGACGTGTAACACTCTCGCAGAGGGGAGAGCCTGTTTCATGTATTGTGCCAGGGCATACGGTATTTGAGATGATTCGGCTCCTCTCTCTATCGCGCGAACATGAGGAGACACAGGTGGTCATTGGGGTCAACGAACGGCAGATACTCCTTCGTATCGGCGGATGTGAAATGACCAGTCGGCTTATTGAAGGAAGTTATCCTGATTATGGGCAAATTATTCCGAGTCAGTGGAAAACCATGTCCACCTTCCCTGTGGACATGATCGTGAAAAAAATAAAAGCCGCTGGCCTTTTTTCGACGACAGGAGTGAATGCGATTTCGTTTGATGTGAATAAAAGCGAGGGCACAATAGGTATTTCTTCCATGAGCGCCCAAACAGGGGAATATGCCTCATTTATTGACGCTACAACCGAAGGAGAAGAAAACTCCATCCTCCTCAACCACCGCTATCTGCTTGAGGGGCTCCAACATATCCGGGAAGAAGAAGTGGTATTTTGTATGAATAGCGCCGACAGTCCTTGTCTATTTCGACCAAAAAATAATACAGACTATCTCTATCTCGTGATGCCGGTCCGACAGTAGTTAGTTATTTCATTTCTACCACCATTGTATCACCCACCTTCGTCTCGTTGTCTTTGAGCCCTACCTCAGCCGAGAGAATCCATGTGCCGGGGAGTGGTGGTGCTTCCCATGTAAAGACGACTTGATTGTTGAAGAGATTTGAAAAATCAGAAAAGGTCTGTAGAGAAAGCGTCTCGTCTCCATTTTGTTTTTTTGCTGTAATTTTTAACGACTGAATATCTTCAAGCTTGACTGGAGTCAGGAAAAACGACACAGGAAATGCGTCGGATGACAGCATATATGTTTCTTCGCTCCAGAGAAATCTTGCGTCTGCAGATCCTCCAGCCAAAAAAAATGGGATACGCTCCTCCACGCGATTTCCCACATCATCTTCGACCGTAATGGTAAGCGTGTGTTTTCCGGATTCCAATGTTTTGGCGCTGTAGCCAAGATCAAACGGGGGTGTTTCCACCACATCAATGTAGATTCCATCAAGTTGATACAGCACTTTTGCGACACCACGAGGCGCACTCACGTTGATTTTGGTTATGATTTCAGACGTGGAGATTGTGGAGCTCGGAAGAGGGAAAAGGACTTCGAGGGTGGGAATGAGCTCAAGCGAATGTGCGTCATCGTACTCGGTCGGTGGATCTTCGAAAAGAATAGTCCACTCTGGCTCGCTTTCTTTTTTTCGTTTGATCCAATCCTGTATTGCAGATTCCCAAATCATATATTGGGGATCTTCTTCTGGTTTTTCTGGCTCTGGTCCTTGCGGATCATCTTTGCGTGCATAGTGCAAAATGGAATGTGCCTGCACATATGTCCGCTCTTGAACAAATTTTTCCGGGGTTGAGCTTGTCGCGATTTTTCCAGTGATTTTGTCAACCATGAGTGTAATTGTGCCACCCGTTGATCCTCGAAGCACAGGTTTTTCAGCAGTGTTTGTGGGCGGAGCAGGAAAGGATTCCACTGGCTTGTCTTTGTGGGCTTCTTCCATCACTGCGCGCCAAATTTTTGCTGCGACCATACTGCCACCAAATCCTTGTTTCATTGGCGTGTGTCCATTGGTATTACCAGACCATACACCCACGGCAAGGCTTGGTGTGTATCCCACAGTCCAAGCGTCAATAAATCTATTGGTCGTCCCTGTTTTCACGGCAACCGGGCGCCCCGGGAGGGTGAGTGTGCCGCCTGCGCCAAAAATGTACGCGCGCGCCGCGTCATCGCTTAATATATTTGACATGAGCGCGGCGAGCGACGGATCCATAACCTGTTTTGGTTTTATTTTGCGCTCAAAAACTACGTCGCCATCTGAGTCTTCAATTTTGAGAATCGAGCTCGGTTCGTTGTATATTCCATTGTTAGCAAATGTGGCATAGGCATTGACATGTTCGAGCATACTCACTCCACCGCCGCCAAGCACCAGTGTGAGACCAAGGTCCTCTGATCTGAATGTGGTGTATCCGAGTCGCTCGGAAAATTCGATGCCTTTCTTTTCGCCGACGAGATACATGGTTTGCACTGCCGGAATGTTGAGGGATCCCGCAAGCGCTTGTCGCATGGTCACCGGACCGCGTTCTTTCAGATCATAATTTCCCGGTTGGTATGGTTTGCC
Organism: uncultured Gammaproteobacteria bacterium; assembly: GCA_964374115.1. GTDB lineage: Bacteria > Patescibacteriota > Patescibacteriia > Magasanikbacterales > UBA922 > CAYJXK01. The sequence goes on along the minus strand of CAYJXK010000027.1, from coordinate 4,974 downwards.
AGATACGGCAAAATTGGTGGACACATCAAAGAGGACTGTATCTGGGGTAAATCCTTTTTCAAATGCGGCCGCATAGATAATTGGTTTGATAGATGACCCTGGCTGGCGTCGGCCTTGGACCGCCACGTTGAATTGTCCATCAATCGTCTCATCAAAAAAGTCTCGTGATCCAACCATACTTCGGATCTCGCCGCTCTTCGGATCGAGCGCGAGGATAGCGGTGTTATCAGCCCCTGCTGCGTTCAAAACCTCTTTCCCTTTTTCCTCCAGCACTTTTTCTGTGAGTTCCTGCAGATTCCAATCAAGTGTGGTAAATACTTTGAGTCCGCCGGTGTTCACAATATGCTCTCCAAACATATTTACGAGCTGTTCACGCACATAGAGCACGAAATGAGGCGCGAGGATGTTGTCGTAACGTTCTTTGATTTCAAGAGGCGCTTCTTGCGCTTCTTTTTTTTGATCTTCTGTGATATATCCTTCTTCCTGCATGCGGCGTAAGACAAAATTACGTCGTTCTTTGAACATCTCTCTGTTGTTTAGATACAGTGTGGGCGCTTTTGGCATGCCGGCAAGGGCGGCAGATTCGGCCAATGTGAGCTCTGACACGCGTTTGTCAAAATAGCTCTGTGACGCGGCCTCAACACCATAGTTTGTGGAGCCGTAGGGAATTGCATTGAAAAAAATTTTCAAGATTTGCTCTTTGGAATATTTTTGTTCGAGACGGAGAGAAAGAATAATCTCTTTTATTTTTCTCGTAAATGTTCGTTCATTGGTCAAAATAACATTTTTGACGAGCTGTTGTGTGAGCGTCGAGGTTGCGCCAATGCGTTTTTTAGTAAAAATACCAACCACGAGCGCGCGTGCCATACTCAATGGCCGCACACCCCTGTGTTTATAAAATTCCGTGTCCTCAGTCGCGATCACGCCATCAATGAGCGATTTGGGGATTTCATTGAGCTCGACAATCGTTCGTTTTTCTTTGGCAAAAATTTCATACAGAAGGTGCTCTCCTGTGCGATCAAAGATTTTCGTGCTCTCTGCCACTTGGCGATCAGTGAGGTGGTCTGGGTCAGGCAGGTCTTTGCTCATCCATGCCACGCTGATCGTTCCCAAGATGAGAAAAAGAACGCCAAAGATTATGATAAATCGTGTGAGGCGCAGTCGAAGAGAGCGGCGAGTATGGGCGCTCAAAAGTCGAGGCCGTTTTTTCCAGGCCTTCCAAAGGAAGGAGAAAATGCTCCAAAGGACAACAAACGGAAGTCCGACAAGGCGCAAGAGATCAGTTCTTTTTTGTTTTTTCTTTCTGCTTGTCCGGCTCTGTTCCATCTGATTTTCCCATTGGTTTGTCTCTTTGACCTCTTCCTCGCCATGCGGTTTGTCTTCGAGATAGCCGTATGTTCGACGTTTGAGATGGGGAATAGGCATACACCAGGGTATTTTATCATTATACCGTGTATTGACAAAATACCGCTTGTATGCTATAGTAGAGTCCAACAGAAACGCCCTAGGTATTCCCTAGGGTGTGTTGTTTAAAAAGCCTATGTATCAGCAACAAAACACAGCGCTACGGGCGTGGAGAGACAAAATAGCCTCTGTATGGGTAGTGGCCAGCCTATTTGCCTTTCTTGTCCCTTCCGAACCCCTCGTGGCCTTTGACGGAGAGCCATTTTTGAATCCTTCATACGAGAATACCACTACTGCTCTGACTTCTTTTATTTTTATTGAGAAAGAGGACACCTTTCCTGTCTCAGGAGAGAGACAGCCTCATCGAACGATCTGGGTACTCGCGACTGCCTATTCGCTTGACAGGGCTCAAACCGACGCCTCGCCGTGTATCCCAGCCAATGGGGAGAATCTGTGTGATCTTCGAAAAGTTCAAGGATACCACAACACTATTGCCACCAACTTTCTCCGATTTGATACCCGGGTACGCCTCCCATCTCTCTATGAAGATAAAATGTTTGTGGTTCGCGACCGAATGAATAAACGATACAATGGCACGCATCGTATTGATATCGTGATGGAAAGTGTTGAAGCGGCCAAGCAGTTTGGGGTGAAATGGGTGCAGATGGAACTGTATTAAACCGTCACAAAACATACCGCGCCTCGTTTTCTGATGATTGTACCCAAAAAGCGTCCCGCAAGGCGGGGCGCTTTTTGTATCTTCGGGGTTTGTCATGTCCGCGGTTTGACGAGGATTCATCGCGCGACTTTTCGCCAGATGAGTCCTACTGCGCCCACATATCCAATCCATCCGAGCACTTCGAGAAGCGATGGATTGCCATTGTAGCCAAACAAGCTTTTGAGCATGCTGCCGATGTATCCATTTTCATGAAGGATTGGGAAAGCTCCATCCGCATATGTGAGAGGATTGATATCCCACACATGAGGAATAATGGGAGGAAAGATATGTGCTTCTTCCATTTCATGAATGCCATGCGCGACAAGCCCAGCGGCAAAGAGAATAAGAAGAATACTCGAGATAGTAAAAAACTTTTTTATGTTCATCCGAAGCGATCCCATATACAACGCGTAGCCGAGAGCGATCGCAACAAAAATACCAATGAGTGCGGCGCCGAGTGTTTGATTTTGCGCGGCAAACCACGCGGCGTTTAAATAAATCACTGTCTCGATTCCTTCACGAAGCACTGATACAAAGACGAGTCCAAACAATTGAGCGCTTCGTTTTTCATCCACGTGTTGTCGCACCATGGCTTTGATGTGTTCGGTCATTTTTCTTTGTTTCATCACCCAGAGAATCATGGTAGTAAGAAGGGCGGCGCCGACAAGCATGGTCACACCTTCAAAAATTTTTTCTGCCCGTCCTTCAAATCCGCCTGCGATTTTGTAAAACAACCATGCGCCAATCACACTCGCGCCTACTCCTGCCGCCACTCCCCACCACACGATACGTCGATATTGAAGTTCGTGAATTTTTTTCAAATATCCAAGCACAATGCCGACGACGAGTGCCGCTTCAAGTGTTTCACGAAATGTAATAAGGAATGTGGCGAACATCATAATCAATACGCAATAATCAAGAATTATTTTTTCGAAATTTCCAAATTTCTCGCGCAAGATGTTGGGTAGGGCGGTGATAGCGTAAAGACGCATTGCAATGCGTCTTTACCATACCCACCTGAAATGGTATCACATCAAATCCCATTCTTTCAATTTCTTCTACACAATCAACTGAAATCCATTCTTTTTCGAATCGAAATCGAGGAATAATACACACCACGGTACTATGTTTCGGAAGTATTTTTTTGAACGTTCGGAATGCCTCGATGTATACTATTTTCAGCTCTTGCGTCTGTTTTTTGAGGAGCTCTCGTGATTCCCTCCCTTTCAACGGCTTCCCGAGATACGGTTCTGTCACAATACAATCGACGTGTTGTCTCCCGAGAGGGTGTTGCGCGTGACGAACGTCACTTTGAAACATATGAACTGTGCAATTCGAAATGTGCGATTTTCCCTTGATCCACTCGATGTTTTTTTTTGTATCCTCTATCGCTTTGTTTGATATATCACTTCCGATCAGACTTCGAAATCCCATGGCCGCGGCTTCCATCAACATGGTTCCAGATCCACAGAATGGATCCCAAAGCACGTCTTTTGCGGGGTCAGCCGCAGAGAGATTTATCATAATACGCGCAAGTTTCGGAGGGAGCATGCCGCTTTTGCTATCGTGAGCGGGCCGTTCGTAGTCACGCGCGCTCCATTCTTGGATAGGTTGGATCGTGCGAGTGATGAATACCATTTTTTTGACAAGAGTGATGTCGCCCCTTCGCTCGACCAGTTTATTGTGCAAAATGGTTGCGGTGTTATTTGCTTCGACAAATCGTGCGGATCGATCCATGGATTTCAATATTTTTTTTATCTCCAATCCAAAATATTTTGCATTCTCTCCTGAAATCGAAAAAATAATTTTTCCATCTTGCGCGTCATTGAGATAGGTCGCAATGCCTTGTGCGTCTGCCGAGACAGCTTCTTCGGCTTTTGCGATTTTTATCGTCCCACCCAGTCGACGCATAAGAGCGACGGCATCGAGGGAATCTTTTGTTTGCGCGATCAAAAATCGATGATTGATGACTGCGACATCAACTGGGAACTTCATTGTTTTGAAGACCTCAATAATTTCCGCGATAGAAATGTTTGGTTCTCGGCCAAGAGCAAAGAGGTATTGCATAGAAAACATGATGATATCATACCATGAAAGTCTTGGTTTTCCACATTCATTTTTATAAGGATTTAACGAGAAGGTATGAATTCTGAAAGTTCTTGAAACGCGAGCGTGTGTATATAAGAACGACGGACGTTGTGAAAATTCACAAAATAAAATCCCGGTTTACAGACTGTAACACGGGATCCCCCTCATCGTTCCACTTGAACGTTTCGCCATTGACAACTCCGAGCAGATTTGTATATTTCCACTCAAGGAGGATGCCGTTGCTGAACGGAAGTCGCCGACTGGTACGCTACCTTTTATTTGTCCCATTGACCCTCGGCATTCGTGCCATCGCACTTCACCTTTCCTGCGAAGTCCAGCACAGCCTGGCAGCGTTTCTGGTCTGTGGATGTGCACGGGTCGATCGGTGGGACAGCAAATTGGCTACAGAGTTCTGGGTTGTGGTGCTCTTCGCAACATTCGCACAGGAATTGACACGGTGTTCCGCCACCGACTCTGTTGTCTCCTCCGCCATCATCGCACCCAACAAGAGCGAACATCAGAGAAAGAACGAGCGCGATCACACTGATCGCAACCATCTTTACCAGTTTCATTCCTCTCTCCTTTTGCCGTCTTTTGACGGCTTTCACTATCATTTTACCACAAAATTATGTAATTGTCTTTTTTTATAAATAGTTTCCCTCTGCCATAGCCTCTTTTTTGACTAAAACTTACACCCGAGCGGATATCTATGAACTCATAGCAAATTTCCATGCAGTATCCGCTGTATGAAGCATGGCCATGAT
>CAYJXK010000026.1:0-13667 GCA_964374115.1 uncultured Gammaproteobacteria bacterium | reverse complement strand
GAAGATACTACAATTGAAGGATCTTTAGGTGGATACTTTTATACCAAGCTTAACCGTTAGGGAGTGCAAGATGTATCTTAACTTATGCAGGGACAAAGAAAAACAATATACACTTCTTGTATTTGACTTTCTCTCCGTATGTCGTATGATGAACGCACAACTCACAAAACAAGGTGACACATGGTAGCCACAGTCGTTATTGGCGCGCAGTGGGGCGATGAAGGAAAGGGGAAAGTCGTGGATCTCCTCGGCAAGGACCATCCAACCGTCGTCCGTTTCCATGGTGGCAACAATGCAGGCCATACGCTGGTCGTAAATGGAAAAAAACATGTTCTCCATCTGCTCCCCTCTGGCATCATCCGCTCTGGGACAACGAACATTGTTGGCCCAGGAGTGGTCTGCGATCTCCCAGTGCTTGTCGCAGAACTTCAGATCGCAGCAGAGCATAATTCATCCATGTATCTTGACGAACATGCAGCAGTGATTCTGCCCCATCACATACAAATTGATCAGTTGCGAGAACAGAGAGCCGGCAAGGTGGGCACCACGGGCCGAGGCATCGGTCCATGCTACGAAGACACTGTTGCCCGACGAGGAGTAAAACTCCGAGATCTAAAAAACGAAGAGCGTTTGAGAAAGACACTGACACGGGGCGATTACTATGGTGAACGCTGTGCACTCGTCAGGCATCTCGGCGACTCTTTTATACCTCTGCATGATCTCGTCGGATGGTGTCTCTCATTCCAAGAAAAGATCGTGCCCTATCTCGCAGACACGCGTGCTCTGATTGCAGAGAAGATGACGGCAGGAGAAACAATCCTTTTTGAAGGAGCGCAAGGAGTACTTCTCGATGTCATGCAGGGCGCCTTGCCATATGTGACGTCGTCGATTTGTACGGTTGCCGGTGTATCGTCTACCTTTGGTCTCTACGCGTTCGAGCGGGTGATTGGGGTAGCGAAAGCATATCTCACGCGCGTGGGTGAAGGCCCATTTCCGACCGAGCTGTCACCCGATGCTTCAGAGCGTCTCCGCACCGCAGGAGGAGAATACGGCGCGACCACAGGTCGCCCCCGCCGATGCGGCTGGCTCGATCTCGTGGCGCTCCGCTACGCCATTCGCATGGGTGGCATCACAGAGCTCTTTCTCACCAAGCTTGATGTGCTTTCTGGGTACGGGATGATTCCAGTGTGCACACAATACATGCAGGGAGGTACAAGTCTTTCAACGGAGACAACACTCACCTGTCCGATCTTGGAGCAAATAACTCCGCGTTATGCCGAACTCCCGGGGTGGAGTGAGGACATTACGAACTGTCGTGTCGAAGCAGATCTGCCAAAAAACGCCCGTGAATACATCGCGTTCATCGAAAAAGAGACCCAAACGCCAATCACTGCACTCAGTGTCGGGCCAGAAAGGAGCCAAATCATCTTTCGCACGTGATGAAACAGTCACGGCAAGATGACGAAAGGTGATACCACGCCGTGGTATCACCTTTTTCATTTGACACCGTGCATCTTTTTGCTACAATAGAGCCACTTCATCACCATATCATTCGACTGACACATCTATGCCCCGCCCAACAAAACAAGCGCCCAAAGAACCCCCTAATAGCTTCACCAATAAAACAATTCTTCTGGTCAATACCGGATCATCAAAGAAAAAATTCATCGTACAAAAACTTCATCGCATGGGACTTGAAATCGTCTGCCTGAATAAAGAAAAAAACTGGGCTGATCAATATGTGGATCATTGGATTCTGGGAGACACCAACAATCACCCCGAATCCATTCAAGCAGTGAAGTCATTTTTCAAGGCTAACCCATCGGTGCGCGTAGATGGAATCATTACTTTCTGGGAAGATGACGTGCTTCTTACCTCAAAACTCATCGATCGGTTTCATTTTCTTGGAATTCCGTACAACATCGCCAAAAGAATCCGCAATAAATTTTCTTTCCGATCTTTTTGTCGCGAACATGGGCTTCCCGCTCCACGACATATTCTCATAAAAACGGACGTGGATCTGAAGACGGTGATAAAAAATCTCACCTTTCCTGTGGTGATCAAACCTACATATGGCACGAGTAGCGCGTTCGTGGTCAAAGTAGAAAAAAAAGAAAATTTTTTGGAAACGATTGAATACGTACGAAGCAACATTTCGACCACAGTGGAATCGGCTCTTGCGGAAGGACTTGATATTTTCGTCGAAGAATATATTGATGGAGATGAAGTAGACATTGATCTGCTTGTCCAGAATGGAAAAGTAAAATTCTGTTCTATCTCCGATAACTTTGACAAATCGAAAGATATTTTTTTCATTGATCGAGGGCAATCAATCCCATCAAGTCTGCCCCTCGCGACACAAGAGGCGCTCACGGCGATGGCCGAAGAGGTGCTCGAAAAGCTCGGCATTGAAAATGCGTGCATTCATTTTGAAGCGAAAACGACCAAACAGGGAACGGTGCCGATCGAAGTGAATCTTCGCATGGGAGGCGACTATGTGTATTCATACACCAAAGACGCGCTGGATGTTGATCTCATTGAGAACGTGGTCAAAATTGCGATAGGTGAATATATCAAACCGATCAAAATGACAAAACCAAAAAAATACATCGTCGGGTGGGATTTGCATAGTGAATATTCTGGCATGTTGGTAGAACTCACCATTGACCCTTCTGTAAAAACAAAACCATTTATCGAAGACATGCAAATCAACAAACAGATCGGTGACCCCATTCTCGTCCCACCGCAAGGATATGAATATCTTGGATGGCTCACCGTATCCGGAGATAGTCTGCTCGATGCTCAAGACAATCTTCGACTCGCGCTCGAAGATATAGAGTATCATGTCGTCCCTTTTGATAAAGAATCGGCGCTCGGAAAAACATCGCGCAAAAGTCGGTTTTCCGCGGCAGTCTTGCAAAAAGAAATGGCGATTGGAGCAGCAAAACTCGGACAGATGCTCTTTATCTCTCGCACCAACCAGAGAAAACTTCACATTGGCGTTCTTGATAATCGCCATAGATCTTCTGAACCGATGACTCATCCTATTGCGCAGTCTCTTCATGCGCTTGGATATCCCGTGAGTGTGTACCCCATGAATACTATCGGAAAAATGGTACAAATCCTCAAGCAAGAAGATGTCAATTTATTTCTCCCGATCGCGACAGAAGTATTTGGAAACCCAGAACTCAGTCCCTCTGTCGTCTCTCTTCTCAATCTTTTTCAACTTCCTCATATCGGCTCCACAGCCTTCACACGGTACTTGTGCATGAATAAAATCGCTCTCAAAAAACTGCTCAAATTTCACGCGTTACCCATGCCCCGATGGAACTATGTCTACGATACAGACGATCCCATAGATGAATCACTTAAATTTCCTCTGATGGTAAAGCCGAGCCTCCCACTCGGAAATGAGAATGATCACGCAACACATCACGTCGTGAAAAAAAAAGGAGAACTCAGACCGACCATTCTGCGCCTTTTGAAAAAAACGAAAAGTCCCCTCATTATCGAAGAATTTATTCCTGCCAATGAATATGACGCGTATATTATCGGAAATGACGGCGACCAGGCGCTCCGCGTGCTCCCGCTCACAAAAGGGTCGGAAGTGGGTGAAGAGAAAAAACAACACCGTTCCAAAAAATGGATCAGCGCCAAATTACAAACACTCATCACCGAAATAGCGCTTGATGCGTATAATATCGTGGATTGCTTTGATTATGGCCGCGTCGTGATACGCATTGATGAACAAGGGAATCCTTTTGTGTTGAGTATTGATCCAAATCCTCCGCTTGATGCGGACGGCGAATTCGCGCATGCCGCAGCGCTCGCCGGTATGGAATACGAAGATCTTCTCGAAGAAATCATTCATGGCGCGATCAAACGGTACGCGGCCTCCTCTGCCGGAGATGTGTCATTTCTGAAGCATACATAGAGTCCATCTCAACAACATCCAGAGCCTGTCTCACACTTCAATCACCACGGGAAGCACCATGGGTCGTTTTTCGGTTTTTGTAAAAATGAATTGCCCGATTTTATCTCGGATATCATTCTTGATTTTATTGGCATCGGACCAACTGAGTGGATCTGACGCGATCACCATTTGTCTCACTTTGTGTCGAATATCTTCGATCAATTGTTTATTGTCTTTGAGAAAGACAAATCCTCGAGAAATAATATCGGGATTTTGAACCAGCTTTCCTGTCTTGGCGTGTACGGTCGCGATGACGACCACCATGCCATCTTCGGCGAGCACTTGCCGATCTCGGAGCACAATATGCTGGGAATCGCTGATCCCAAGCCCATCCACAAACACATAATCGGTTGGGACTTTCTGGGGGAGAATAGTAATGCCAGCTTGTGTGAATTCAATCACGGTGCCATTATCCGGCACAAACACTTTCTCCGATGGAAATCCGTTTTTTACCGCCAAATTTCTTGCCTCTTTCAAGAAAAAATGATTCGCGTACACAGGAATGTAGTAATCGGGTTTGACTTGTGAGAGCATATCAACAATATCCCGCCGCGTTCCATGACCGCTGACATGCACGTCCATAAGATCGCCGTGGATCACATAATCAGCTTGGCGATAAATATTATCTTTGAGTCGTTGCACTGTTCGTTCATTTCCGGGGATCACTGAAGAGGAAAAAATGATAGTATCTGTTTTGTGGAATCGTACTGATTTGTGTTCTCTACTCGCAATACGATTGAGCGCCGCATTTTCTTCCCCTTGCGCGCCGGTGCAGACAATCACCACTTTGTGCTCGGGATATTTGTCAATCTCGCGCACATCAATGAGCACTCCTTTGCCCATATGGATGTATCCGAGCTCACGCGCGATTTCAATGTTCATTTTCATACTATATCCCTCGAGCGCCACTTTCTTGCCCAACCGCCCCGCAGCCTCGATCACCCATTTTACCCGCTCCACCATCGACGCGAACGTGGCAATCACCACCCGGCCTGGTGCTTTTTCGAGAATATCATAGAGATTGTTGTAGAGTTCCTTGTGCGTCGCGTGCCGACCTTCACGAATCGCGCCAAGGCTCTCGAGCATGAGAATACTCGGGCGCTTCACGTGTTGCAATTGATCGTAATGAATATGTGTACTGCCATCGGCCTCGCGCTCCATAGTCCAGTCTCCCGCATGGAGAACGCTCCCGACCGGGGTTTCGAGAATGGTACCCATGGCATCCATAATAGAATGTTCCACTTGAAAAAACTTGATAGTGAATGTACCGAGCGCTACCACATCTTGCATTGATTTCACCGTGATCATCTTGAGTTTTTGCGCGCTTCCTTTTTTATAATCTTCCTGACGATGTTTGATCATGGCAAGCGTAAGTGGCGCGGCAATAATCGTAGGATTCCCCAATTTTTCGAGAAGAATAGGCGCCGCGCCAATATGATCAAGATGCCCATGACTAAATATGACTCCTCGAATATTTTTTTCTTTGCCTTCCAGATATTTCGTATTCGGAATAATATAATCAATCCCAGGCATATCTTCCTCAGGAAATTGAACGCCCATGTCGAGGATCACAATATCTCCGCCATATTCAAAGGCAGTCATATTTCTCCCGACCTCTTCACATCCACCGAGTGGAATGATTCGAAATACCGATTGATCCGCCACGGCGACAGAACCTTGAAGAGGCGTTCGTCGAAATCCTTCTCCTGTAGGTCGACGATGAACAGGACGTTTTTGTGAGGCCCCCCCACTGATTTTCCCTTTTTGTTTGGAACGGCGACCACTATTTCGACGCACGCCCATATGTGATGATGCAATCATAAATAAGAACAAAATTCATGACTCAGATATCATAGTTCAAGTGAGTTAAGTTCTGTATTGGTGCCGGAGAGAGGAGTTGAACCTCCATGGGGTTGCCCCCGCTGGCTCCTGAAGCCAGTGCGTCTACCGTTCCGCCACCCCGGCTGGGTTCAGACGACTCATCACTCACCGCTTTTTCTCCACTGTTTTTTTGTTTTCACATACCAGCCTGTGATATCTGCAAATCGGTCCGCAGGGGTGAATACTCCGCTCAGGCGTATCCCCTGCACCCGATCCGACGTGACATAGGTGTACAGAGGAGAATAGAGAAAAATCGCCGGACGATCCTCTCGTATCTTTTCTTGGAACTTTTGGGAGAGATCAGCAATGACTTCTTTGGTTTTTCCACTTCTCATCTCGGTAAGGAGCGCATCTACCTCTCGATTCACATATCGAGACACATTGAGCCCCGGATAATTGATCTGGCTTGAATGCCAAAAAGGATATTGATCCGAATCGCTTCCCAAAATAAAACTATACAACAAAATATCATACGCCCTATCTTTCAGCGCCGACCGCATATCCTTTGGCTCTACAAAAGTGACATTCGTCTTCACACCAATATCTTGCCAAAAACCCACGATCAGACCAGCGGCTTGCCGATATTCTGGGGTGTCAGCAGTGACCAGAGCAAGCTCCATCCATGCGCCGGTCTTAATCTTTCGATATACAGTCTGCGCAGGGTTGATACGCATAACTACAGACGCTTGCGTATCCTTTTCGATTTGTTCACGAAGTGAAGAAGAGACATCGGAGAGTGCGGTCGTTGTTACCAGTCCAACGCGCGTGAGTTCTTCCTTGAGGAGCGCGTCGTATGTTTCCTTTTGATACTCTTCCAGCGTTTTCTTCTCCGAAAGGCTATCGAGAAGCCGAATACTTTCCTCTGTCTGATATGGTGTTGTGGACACAATATCGGTAAATCCTGGAAAACCAGGAAGAATGGGACCGTGAATCACCGTGCCCTCTCCCCGGAGACTTTCCTTCACGATCTGTTCTTTGTTTATTGCTGTCTCGAGGGCAAGACGCACCGTGGCATCTTCCAGGATGGGCTGTTGGTCTGCCTGAAAAAACAAGGCGGTGTATTGGGGTAATCGAATGGTTCGAACAACAGAATGTTTACGCGCCACCTTTTCTCGAAGATGATACGGGACAAAACTGATGCCATCGATTTTTTGCTCGCGAAATGCGGGGATCACCCCGCCTATTTCATCATAACTGCCAAAAAAACGGAATACGATCTTTTCGAGGTATGGCATGTCCCGATAAAACGCTTCAAACCGATCCAATTGATATTGCGTGATAAATCCTGTTTCGTCTCGTATAAATTTTTTTACCTGAAACGGGCCGGTGCCAATCGGCTCGACATTCTGCCGCGCAAATCGAATTCTCTCTGGAGTGATTGACTCCCAGATATGTTTGGGAATGATGCCCACGGTGAGGGAAGAGAGGAATGGATAAAACGGTTCAGGGAGAACAAAACGGATCGTTGCATCATCCACAGCCTCTGCGGTAACACCTGAAAAACCGACACGAAGCGGACTCCCCACGCTTGGATGTTGGATCATCTCGAAGGTAAAGACAACATCATCCGCATCAAATGGTTCTCCATCGTGCCAGACTATTCCCTTTCGGAGAAAAAACGTATATGTCTTCTGATCTTCACTCACGTCGTACCGCTCGGCCAAATCTGGGACAAGCTGCCCCTCGCTATCATAGCGCATGAGCCCAGAATAAATCATACGAACAATATCCGCATCAACATCGTGGAGTAAGGAAAATAAAGGATTCAGTAGATTTGGCTCTCCCACTATCCCCTCGGTGTATGTACCTCCCCGTGCAGGGATATCAATCACAAATCCAACCATCACTCCTCCCAGTGCCCAGAGCACAGATACGACAAAAATCGCCACACTGCTTTTCAATATGTGACGTTCTCGCGCGCTAAAGACATGGCCCATATGCCGAAGTTGTCTCCACCGAGGAAACCGCGCTGTACGGATACGACGAAGCAACAACAGATCATGGCGCAGTGATACAATTGGCTTCACCTCACCATTGGTTGCTCGAAACCGTTGATATATTTTCTGAAAAAAAGACTTCACAACATGCGTGAACGAAGTATAACATGCTCTCCTTTTGTACGAGAGATTTTTAGGAAAAAACTCGCTATGAGTCCGCCAAAAAAGAAGCCAAGAGAATAACTTTTAGATAGTCTCTTACACAAGAATAAGATGAAGAAATCCGAGAAAGAAAAAAAGGGACGAAAAGAAAATAGTCACCCGGAAAAGAATGAGGTCAGCTCCGCGCTTCGTGGTCGTCATCCCTCCGCTTCCACCAAAAACAGATCCAACACCCGCGCTTTTTTGTTGGAGCAACACGACGAGAGTGAGAAAAATGGCGACAATGAATTGAACAATGATAAGCACAAGTCCCATAGTAACTGTAAGGATATCAGAAGGCCGTGGATCTGTCAAACCATAGTCTGATCGCTCTTGACACATCCTCCGCTCTCATGGTACTCTATGTCCACTTTTATATATGAAAAAAGGCCTTCATCCAACCATGCATCCTGTCATTTTCGTGGACACCACAAGTCACGCCGAATTTTTTACCATGTCTACACTGACGTCTGAGGAGTCTCGAGACGTTGAAGGAGTAAATTATTATATTATTCCAGTCGAAATTTCTTCCTCCTCTCATCCTTTTTATACAGGCAAACAGATTCTCGTAGATACGGCCCGCCGCGTCGAACGGTTTGAACAACGCGCGCAAAAAAAAGACATGCTCTCTGTGGCGCGCAAAGGGAAAAAAATAAAACGGGCGGCAAAAGCAACAAAAAAATCCAAAGAGGAGGTCGAAGTAAAAAAAGAAGAAGCACAATAGCCATCCACGAAAAAAGTAGGACACATGGTGCCTGCTTTTTAATTTTGATATATGCAAGAAAAATACATATCTCTCAAAACGCAATACAACATGCTCGAACAACAGCTCCAAAACGATGCGGTTATTCATGATCAAAAAAAACTCAAAAATGTATCCCGAGCGTACACTGAGCTGAAACCGACCATTGAAAAAATTGACGCGTTTGCTATGATAGAAAGACAATTGCAGGATGCAAAAAAAATATTGAAAAACGCGGAAGACGCGGAGATTCTGAATCTTGCCAATCTGGAGATTGAAGAATTGGAAGAAAAGAAAAGCGTCATTGAAAAGGAGCTCGAAGAACTGACAGCTCCACGCGACCCAATGGATGGCAAAAACGTGATTATGGAAATTCGAGCCGGAGTGGGCGGCGACGAGTCCGCTTTGTTTGCCGGGGAACTCACGCGCATGTATCTTCGGTATGCGGAGAGAAAGGGGTGGAAAACGACTCTCATCGGGGAACATCGGATTGGTATTGGCGGATACAAAGAGGTAGTCTTTGGGATCGAAGGGCGAGATGTGTACAAAGACATGAAATACGAAATGGGAGTACACCGAGTACAGCGTGTCCCTGACACAGAAAAATCCGGCCGAATCCACACATCCACGGTGAGTGTGGCAGTCCTCCCGGAAATAGAAGAAACAGATATTGATATTCAACCAAAAGATCTGCGCATTGATACATTTATGGCCGGGGGCAAAGGCGGCCAGAGTGTGAATACAACCTACAGCGCAATTCGCATCACCCATATCCCAACCGGCATGATCGTGCAGTGTCAGGACGAGAGATCTCAGACGCAAAACAAAGAAAAAGCCATGTGGGTACTGCGCGCGCGGCTCTATGATATGGAGCAAGAAAAACAAAAAGCCGCGATGGATGAAAAACGACGGACCCAAATCGGCACGGGAGACCGCAGTGAAAAAATCCGTACGTACAATTTTCCGCAGGATCGCATTACTGATCACCGCATCAAAGAAAGCTGGAACAATATTCCGACAATTTTGGACGGAGATATTGAGTCTATCATTGAACAGGTGAGGAAGAAGGAGAGGGAAGGATATGCGACAAACAACTGAGGCTGAACTCATCCTCGCCCATGTCATTAAAAAACCGAGAGAGTTTATTCTGGCACATCCAGAGATGCCATTGAGTCTTTTTCAAAAGTACAGATATAAAAAACTCCTCCGGGCACGTGAAAATGGAGTGCCACTCGCCTATCTCACGCACACCAAATCATTCTACGGCTTTGATTTTTTTGTCAATAAACACGTGTTGATTCCCCGACCGGAGACTGAGCTGATTGTTGAATCGACGGTTGACCAACTCACGCGCGTAACCCTCGCCTCATTCCCTCTTATAGTAGGGGAGGGAATGAGGCGGGTTATTTTGATTGACGTTGGCACGGGAAGCGGATGTATACCGGTTGCGATCGGAAAAGAATTCAAAATTCAAAATTTAAAATTCAAAATTTTTGGAATTGATATATCGCGGAAAGCACTGAGAGTTGCAAAACAGAATGCGAAGAAACATGATGTTGACATCACATTCCTCCACGGCAATCTTCTCGAGCCAATGTTACAAAAATCAGAAATCAGAAATCAGAAATCAGAAATCTTCATCACTGCCAACCTCCCCTATCTCGCCACTACCCAATGGCAGAATGAGCCAAGTATTCACAAAGAACCAAAAACCGCCCTGTTGGGCGGCGGAATCGATGGTCTTCAAATCTATAAAATATTTTTGAAGCAACTACAACGTTTTGTGAGCGTGACAGATAACGGGGTGACTTGTTTTTTGGAAATTGATCCGTCACAGACAGAAAAAATTCCAGAAGACATACAATATATCCTCACGGTTCCTTTCACTCTCACCAAAAAAAAAGATCTAGCAGGTAATGATCGAGTGATCATTATTTCTTTTTCAAAAACATAAAACCAATAAACATCACCGCTCCCACAAGATCCATCATCAAGTCACTCATCGTATCGCCTTGGCTCGGCTGAAACGTAGTTCCCCACCACGCATCGTGGAGAAACTCGTATACTTCCCATAGAATTCCGACTATTGCGACAGCGCCGAGAAGAACAAAGAAGAGAAACCATCGAGGGACTCCTGTTATCTTTTTTGAAGAAAAAACGAATATCCAAGCAGCTCGAGCGGTGAACACTCCTCCAAGAATATGAAAAACAACATCGATGGGAAATCGTAAATATATTGTCGTGAACAGATATAAGATGCTGTTCACAAGATACACAATGAACATGGGGAGAAGAGCAGAGAGGAATTTTGAAACTGGGAACATAGCCATAATGAATAGAGTCCATCTCAAAAATAATTTTGAGCCGGTTTCATGGACGTTTTGAGCGAAAAAAGTGAAGATTGAGGAGGCATACTGGTAGCATGACGACGAGATATGAACTTTTTATAGCCAAAACGAACGGAACATGAGCTATGAATTATTTTTGAGATGGGCTCTCGTATGTGTTCGAGGTGTTGTCGTGTTGGTGTGAGGGAATAATAAGGCGCGTTCACTCCATCTTTATTGCCCCATTCTGCGGCAACACCTCTATCCAAATACGTCCCGATTTCAGAGGAATGGGGCGTCCTATAGCGTCAAGCCAGATGGTTCTCGAAAGCGCTGAATCTTTTTTCCATGTCCCCTCGATGAGACGCCCATCTCGAAACACGAAAGCTTCACCACCCCCAATCGTCTCCATACCGAGACGCCCCACTGCATCGAGTATCTGTGTCTTCACACGCTGAACGATAACCGTATCGGCGACAATATCTCTCCCATCGAGATCTCGATGAAGCGTGCCAGCCTGGGATCGCGCATAGCTTTTTGTAGTTGTGGCATACTGCCACGTCGCTTCATAGGTCGGTGGCACAAACGACACAGTAAAACGTTCTCCTAGATCTGATGAAGCGATGCGTGCGATATCATCAGAAAATTTCCATGGCGAAAAAAGAGATGATGTCGCGCGCTCGCTCATGTCGTGCATCGCCTGTTGCCAAAGCGTGGTCGAGGTATAAACATTATGGGGGGCAAATCGTTTGGTGAACCTCCAAAAATATTCCCCTTGATAAAATTCATTCACATCTGCAATGGCTCGGCGAGAGATGGCTTCAAGCGTCTCGGGAGAACCACCCACATGAAAAAAGAATGGCGCTCCATATTCTTCAAGCCAGTCGAGCATGTAGGGCCGAACACTTCTCACCGGCCCAACCTGTGGGATCGTCTGGTCGGAAAGGTAGAGCGCGACAAAGCGGGTAAAATTTGCTTCCACCGGAATTTCATATACAACGCGCGCCTCTGAAAGACCAGACGGCGGACGCGCCTCCGAGTGATTGTCAATCACCACAGCCACAATCGGAACCATGCTTTCTTCTGCCAAAAGGCACACGCCATCAAGACGGCGCTGAAACGAACAATCGTCTTCTCCAAGAATCCCATCTTCAAAAAGAAGTTCGCCCGCAGGCGAATCAGCCCGCTGGCTGAAAAAAACAAACCACCCAACAAGAAGAAACGCGGTTCCTCCGACAGTGAGCGCCAGGATATACAAAGAGCGAATTAATCCTTCTTCATCCACGTCGCGATGTATAATTTTTTTCAAAAAATGTTTGATTTTTTGAATGTGCATAGAGCCGTTCAAAATGAAAATACCTCCGGTCCATAATGTAAATAGCATCCGCTTCAAACCTAATAACGTCTCGCTCTCCAGTATTGGCCAATCCTGACGCACCGCCCGCTTGCCGAAAGCAGTGCGGAAAAAACCAATCTCTGAAACCCAGCTCCGAGAGCGCTTAAAAAAAATCTGCCACCACCCTCGAAAACCTGCAATGTTCATTTTTCAAGTATTTCCTCGAGAATACCTCGATGAACCTGGGACATTAAATCACTGGTCGTGGAAGTATGAGAAACTCCGCGACCCCTCATATATCTAACGGACTGACAATAGTACTTAACGCCGTGCTCGCCACATGCGTATATATCTGCGTGGTCTGTAATTTAGCATGCCCCAACAACTCCTGAATATACCTGATATCTGTCCCTACTTCCAATAGGTGCGTGGCAAAACTATGACGTAAGGTATGCGGCGACACTGATTTGCCAATACCGGCACGAGTAGCCACATCCCCCACGACTTTTTGAACTGTTGTTTCTGTCAAACGCCCGCCGTCATAACTGGTAAAAAGAAAATCATTGGGTACTTTCAAACGAGCCTGTTTTTTCATTGTATCTCGGAGTGTCTCGGGGAGCATAACATACCTGTCCTTCGCCCCTTTGCTCTGTACCACATGAATCGTGTTGCGGAGCATATCAATATCTTCCATGCGCAATCGCACCAATTCTCCCACGCGCAACCCTGTGCCATACAAAAGTTGCACCATGCACCGATGTTTGGGATTTTCCGTTCTGTCAATCATTCTTTTCACTTCTTCTTTTGATAATACCACTGGCAATCGCGTCTCTTTCTTGGCGCGCGGAATATGGAGAAAAAACTTACGGCGAAGAATTTTTTCAAAGTAAAACTGAAGCGCGGAATACGCGGTATTGAGCGTAGAGGAGGATTTACCAGAATCGGCAAGCCACAGGAGGTACCCCCTCACATCTGTTTCGGCCACTTCTTTCGGTGATTTATTACCGGAAAAGCGCAGACATTCTTCAACAAAACGAACGTATGTTTTCACCGTTTTTGGACTCAATCTCCGCAGACGCATTTCCTCTTGAAAAAGTGTCATCGGATCCCTGCTTGGACGATAGTTGTGTGAAATCATATCCACTTGCTGATTACACATATTGTGCTATAGTATACTTCAGTTAAGCCAAAAATTCCAAAAGTTGGTTTATCTGTAGTTATGCGAAATCACTCGCGCGGCTCGTGTATTTCGCATAACGTGGGCGCGTAT
>CAYJXK010000025.1:0-13830 GCA_964374115.1 uncultured Gammaproteobacteria bacterium | reverse complement strand
CGCTAGTAGGACATTATCATGTCTATATGACATGAAAGAAACATAGCAAAAAAACTTTGTGTCAAATTTTTCGATGTGCTATACTCAATTTTGCCTGTATCAGGCAAAAAACGTCACAAAAAATTCTTCCTTTCGTTTGCATGTATGCCACCGAATCCCAAAGAAAAAATTGACCAGGCTCATCTCAAAGATCAGATAGAAAAGGCCAAAGCTGGCGATCGAGATGCCTTTGGATATCTCTACACAGAGTACCTCACTCCCATCTATCGATTCATTTACTTTCGAGTAAAAAATCAGCAGGAAGCCGAGGATCTCACCCAGCACGTTTTTATCAAAGCATGGGAGGCCATGAATCGGTATCAAGAGAAAGGCTTTTCTCTGTCCGCGTGGCTCTATGTGATCGCGAGAAATACTATTATTGATTTTTGGAAAAAGAAAAAAGCAGATCTTGTTGATGAACCAGAAAAAATATTTGGGCATCTCGAAGACCCAAAGGCCGATCATCATCGAGACATGGAGCAACAAGAAAGAAGAGTTGAACTCCTCAAAGCAATGCAAAAGCTTAGCGACGATCAGCAAACGATTCTCACACTAAAATTCATTAATGAATTATCCAATAAAGAAATAGAAGAGATTACAGGAAAAAATCAAGACGCGATTCGAGCTCTGCAGTATCGGGGCATCAAAGCGCTACGACAATATATCACACTTGAAAATATATGAACGACCCACAACGTTCTCAAAAATTAGAAGAAACGGCATTTGATGAAGCCTTGAATGACCAAGGTCAAGGAGAGATGTCAAAAAATGTACGAGAACTTTTTTCTGTCGTAGAACATATCCAAGAGCAGAAAAAAAACATTGTTCCTTCGGCACACCTCTTGAATCGCATTCTCTCGGAGGTGTCATCCGAAATAAAACCCAGGCAACAAACCCGACATTTCTTTTCCTTTCATTTTTCTGATCTTGTATCTTCCTATGCAAAAATCTTGTTACCAGTGGGAGTGACAGCGATCATTTTGACGCTCGGAACGCTTCTCTGGTATGGGTCATCCTCTCGATATCTGGCGCTTGAGAACAAACCTCTTGTAGAGGAGGCGATCCAAAATGAATTTGCGGATATAGAATTATTTCAAGAACGTGCAGACGAAGATATTGCAACAGCATTGGCACTCGCAGAAATCGACACGACACTCAATGCTATATTGTCTCAACAATCCCCCGAATTATCTGAAGACTCCTCGCTCATACCAAACGACATATCTGATATCAATGAAAACGAAATCCAAAAAGAAATAAATGCGCTCGAATCAGATAAAGAATTCGAAAAATTCCTGCAAGAAGATAAAGAACTCCAAAACATCGATAACACATTAGCCACTATTTAACATCATCAACTACCATACGTATCTCTTAATCCTTACACACATATGAAATTACTTTCTCTCTTTCTTTTCAATCTTGTGGCTCTGACATCGTCATTCGTGCCCCTGATTGTGCATGCCCAGACACCCCCCCAAGATGACCGAGGGGGCCGACGAACATTTCAGATACGCGCGGAATCACCAGTTGATACCACAACCGTCGTTGCACCTATTGCGCCTCAAACCGATCCTGCGGCACGACGCCAGTTTGAAGCAGATCTGAATGCCCGAATCAAATCAATCAAAGATCTCCGCACCGATCTTCTTGACGCGCGAAAGGATCGTGTGGAGCAAGAACGACGAGAAGAAACGGCCCTCAAAGAGGCGCGAAAGGATCGTGTGGAAATATTGAGACGCGAACAAATAGAACAAAAACAGGAGCGTGGTGAGCGAGAACTCACGGTACAAAAAAATCTCCTCCTGAATGTCGTGAACGCGCTGATCGCACATGTGGAACAACTCAAAGAACGAACGATAATCATTCAAAACAATGACCTAAAAAATCGACTCATTCTATCAGCCGATGCTGATCTCCAAACACTTCGAGGGATGAAAGCACGTATTGAAGAAATAACATCCATCGATGGATTGAACCAAATTGCGCGGGAAATCCAGAGATTCCGTGAATCTATGGCGCAACAAAAAAATCAAGAGCAGACATCAACACGAACGTTAGTCCTCCTTGGCTATATCGATGAATTTCAAACAAAATATATTGCGAAGATCGAAGCCCGTGCAGACGCGATAGAGAAGGCCATTGACCGATTGGAAACATCTGGAAAAAATGTAGACACGGCACGAGCACTTCTTGCGGCGGCAGAAGAACGTATTCAAAACGCAAAGGCCGACATAGAAGAAATGAAACGTCGTGTCAATGCAATGACGACCATCACAGGTACAGAACTCGCATCCATCCGTGTCTCCCTAAACGGCACAAAAAATGAACTCAAAACAGTCTATGAGACATTCCTCCAGATCGCTGTCCATGTGAAGGCGCTCTAAACAAAAAAATATCAAAAACTCCCCCACATCTCTGGAGGAGTTTTTGATACCATGACTTTCGTGTTTGCAATAATACCCTCGAGAGACAAACGCGAAAGTCCTTGATACGTTGAAATTTATTTTTTCTCTCCACTTTCATCGCGTGCTGACCCATGCTCAGACGATTCAGAATCCCCTTCACTTTCGTGGATCATGGATGAATAGACGAAGCCGTTTTTTCCTCTTTGCCCGGCGCTTTTTTTTTGATGGATTTTCTTCTCTTCTTTCCGCTCTGCCTCAAAACGATCCTTTCGCGCTCGTGCCTGCATGCGACGGGTGCGCAATTTTTCTTGTTCCTCGAGCGCTTTTTTTTCTTGATACGCCCGCCGCGCGTCCTCCAGTGACACTTTTTCAGATTCTCCTTGGCTGTGCTCTTGATCGAAACGGTTGAGACGATTGGCCACTCGTAATGCTGATCCAGGATGACCAGTCAATTTTTGTCTCAAAAAACCCAACCCTCCAAGCACGCGCATGCTCTCTCGATTTTGCATCGTGCTCCCCACCTGTTCTCCTTTTTCAATCGCTGTTATGAGGCGCGCCACTCGTTTTTGTTTAGACCGAGTGAGATCTGTCTTCGCCCCGGCTACTGTTGAAGCAGCGCCAGGGTTTGACTGCTTTCCAAGAGAAACTTCCCGCATTCCCTTTTTCACTGCGCGAAGATTGCTATAAAATGACGAATACGTGCGAGATTTTTGTGATGGCTCAATAGCTTTGAGCCCGGAAGAAAGTTTCATAAAAAATTTTTATTCCCTCGTGAAATATTTTTTTGACGGAGCGTATGAGGATCGGAATGAGCCAGATGATCGCGGAGGAAGCAAAAAGAATACTTCAAGATTGAATGGTTACACATTTGATATGTGTATCTTCATAAAGATAAAAATTCTTGAACACGTTTTTCTGCCTCTTCGTATACGTTGCACCAAACAATCCGTTTATCTCGCCGAAACCACGTCATTTGCCGCCGCGCGTATCGGCGAATATCGCGTTTGAGAAGCGAGACTGCATGATCAAGAGACGACTTCCCTTCAAAATACTCCCGAAACTCTCGATACCCAATCCCACTCATACTGGGCATTCTCCAACTATACTTTTGGCGCAGAAGATCCTTAATTTCGTGCACAAGCCCTATTCGAATCATCTCATCCGTTCGTGCGTCAATGTTTCGATATAGCGCTTCACGAGTGATATCAATGCCAATTTGCAACATATCGAAAAGTGGCTCTCCTTTTTTTCTTTGCTTTGAAAATGGCTCCCCAGTAAACACGCATACCTCGAGCGCGCGAATGATGCGTCGGACATTATGGAGATCCATCTCTCCGGCTGCATCAGGATCAAGTTGACGCAGAAGCGCTACCAGTTCCTCTCGTGATTTTTCCTCCAAACTCTTCCGAAATTTTTTATTTGCCGGCACACGTGGAATCTGCAAATTATCAACCACGGATGAAATAAATAATCCTGTTCCTCCAACGATCATGGGGACGCGCCCTTGTTTGTGTGCCAATTTGCAATACTTGAAAGCCAGATCGCGAAAATCAACAACACTAAAGGCCTTTCCTGGATCAAATACATCTATAAGGTGGTGGGGAATCGTATCAACAAAAAATGTTTTTCGAAGGCCATTTCTTCGCCATTCTCCTTTTGGTTTCGCTGTTCCTATATCCATTTTTTTGTAAATCTGTCGAGAGTCCGCAGAAATAATCTCTGCATTTGCTACGCCCGCCAATCGCAATGCCCAGTCTGTTTTGCCACTCGCAGTGGGACCGAGAAGGACCAAGAGCTTGGGGAGTCTCTGTGTTTCTTCGATCATAGGTGCGTATGTCCTCATCCCTATTCTGAGAGTGATTCATGCGTTTCAGCACCTCATTATTACCAGATTGGAACGGAAGATGCAAATAGGAAGGATACACAAATGAAATGTGTGCGTGGATGAGAATGATCCCAATGGCATACAGTCGGGAGTATACGAGATTAGAGCCTAATTGACAATCGCCAATGACATGTTACACTATACGTAACCTCATGCTCATATGCTATGATCACGACATCGGAATTCTCTGGAACACAACCCTTCGAGAACAAAAAAGCGGACGACGGTGATAGGCACAAACCCGACCTCACGGAGAATATCGTGGACGGTGAAATGACCCCTCATCCCGCTCCTACTGAAGAGAGTACACAGACAATAATACGACGATTTGATGATACATTCAAAGAGGGCGGTGTCCTTGACAAAATTATAGCGGAAGACAAAGCAGAAGCGAAAAACAAAGCAGATCATCGAGTGCATATCCAACATATCATTCGCTCGTATCATAATCCGAACTATCCGGGCGACCGAGAGGCGCTTCTTCAATTTTTGCCTTCACAGCTTGCCGGAGCACTCCGAAGCCTGCACGATCTTGAAATACGTCTTGAGAGGAGTACGACACCTCCATCTTTTTTTGGAAAAATGCGGCGTTGGTTCGAAAGCGCGCCACAGATGGAATCATCCGAAACGCTCCGAGGAAAACTCGAAATGATAAAAAGACGAGTAGCTGATTACACGCGCGCTGCACTCGAAGGACAGACGGTCGTGCAAACCGAACCATTTCAATCTACACCAACACGGCCAAGCCGTATCGGGCAGGTCGAGGTGACCGCTTCAGAACCCACCCATCATATCCGTCTCTCCCGCTTCGCGGAAACCTATCGAATCCACCCAGAAAAAGATATCCCAGACCAATTCCCTGGCATTCCAAGCGATCTTATTTTTGCCATGAAAACTGAGCAAGATCTGCGACGTCGGCATGAAAAAACGCAAGAAGAATCATCGGCATGGCAACGAATGACTGCTTTCTTTCGTCGGGCTTCTGCCGCTCCGACCAACGCAGAACTGCGAGAAAAATTGTCAAAATCCATGGCACGAGTGGAACAGTTGATCGAACAATACGAAGAGAGAGGATTGCCAAAACGATAATCTTTGGATTATGAACCCAGAAAAAAAATACAGACGACCGACATTGTACGGCCTCGGCGCTCTCGCGACAATTGGAGGTGGGGTTGAAGCGTATAAACACTATGAAACACAGGCACACATCGAAGCAAAGGTAGATGATCTCTCAGAACAGACGAACGAAAAAAAACTACCAACTCTTGCGCGTGACGCTCCTGTTTTTCTTATGCAAGAGAATGCCGTTCCTTCGGTTGATACGAAACAACTTTTTTCTGCTTTTCAAAAAAAAATGGAAGAATTATTTAAAAATGAATTTCGTGTCATCACTCAAAATAAAAATCGTGATTTTGAACATATCTACATTGCTTATGCCGATCAGTTTGAGCACATTGTCAACTTTGACGAAGGATATACAACATTACTTGCGGCAGAAACCGGTCGCACGCCAGAACAGATGCGTTTTGTCGCCAATGTCGTCCGCGATGGTTTTTATGGCAAGCTGATGAAATTTGGAGAAGGCATCTCTGAACGGCATCCGGAAACCAACGACATTCTGGATATCAAAAAACATGCCGACTGGTATGATGAACAATATCGCACTGCCATCGGTTTTGCTGATCGTGTCTTCGAGAGAGTGCAAGACACGCATGGAGAACAAAAAGAAAACATTGAAACAGACATTGGTCAATATATAAAAACCGAACTCATTGTCCGCGCATATGTAAAACAAATTAAAAATTCTCTCGCTCGCGACAGAAAGGAATTTGTCATCGAAGGCATCAAAGCGGTGGGTGGAGAAAAAGCACAGGCTCCGACTCTCGATGTTCTCAAAAAGGCCATTGAGAAACGCAACCACGTTCTTCATGCGCTCTTCCAACATATTCCAAAAAGGACCAATTTTGAGTCAGAACAACTTCAAGCATATATAACTGCGGCAACATGGAAAGAAGTACAACAAGTATTGTCACCCCACACAGATGACGAGACAACACTTCATGCGCTCCAAGAAATAAGCGCGGAATACGAAAATCAGTTTTCCTTATTCCAGCAATATCAACAATTGGACCAGGACGTCGCGCAGAGCTTTCTTCGCCCCAAAGATACTCCGCCAAAGATATAATCCGCCTTTTCGGCGGATTTTTTTATGAGGAACGAAGCTTGATTTCGGATCGCATTCTTTGTAAAAATGCTTCTTGACTCAAACGGAGTGACTCTTCTGCCCCTCGGACGCGAATGGACAGGTCGTCTCCACCTAATTCTTTGTCACCGACAACCACAATATATGGAACCTTCTGCTGCACTGCTTTTCGCACTTTCTTTCCGACAGTCTCATCGGCCGTATCAATCTCAACCCGAATGCCGGCATCTTTGCATTCTTGTGCAAACGCCTCGGCGCCTGCGATATGTTTTTCTGACACGGGAAGCAAAGCGACTTGGACAGGTGAGAGCCACAACGGAAATGCGCCCGCATAGCGTTCGATAAGAAATGCAAATGTTCGTTCTATTGCGCCAATCGAGGAACGATGAATAACAATGGGCTGCTTTTCGTCTCCAGCCGCGTCGGTGTACACCAGTCCAAATCGCTCTGGCATGCAAAAATCATATTGCACGGTAAACGCAGTGTCTTCCTTGCCTGATACATTCCACATCTGTATATCAATCTTCGGGCCATAAAATGCGGCTGTCCCTTTTGCCTCGACAAACGGTGCCTGAAGGTCTTGTAATGTGGAACGGAGTATCTTTTCGCCCCTATCCCATGCTTCGTCATTCTTATAATATTTTTCCGTGTCTTCTCTATCTCCCAAAGAGAGTTGATACGAAAAATCTTTTCCTTTTACCAGACCCAAAACCCCGCTTACATATTCAATAAGATGAATTACTTGTTTTAATTCGTCTTTTACTTGTTCAGGCATACAGACGATATGCGCGTCAGCCAGACAAAAGCTTCTTACCCGCATCATGCCAGTCAGCTCTCCAGATTTTTCGTATCGGAAAAGACGGGCAAGTTCGGCGATACGCATGGGAAGTTCTCGATACGAACGTTTTTTATCCTGATAGAGCATGAAATGGTGCGGACAGGTCATGGGACGTAATATGAATTCTTCCTCATCAATTTCCATCGGGGGGTACATGGTATTTTTATAATATGGATAATGACCGGAACGACGGTACAGATCAACTTTAGCCAACTCGGGGGTAATGACATGCAAATACCCTCGCCGAAGTTCTTCCTCAATAGTAAAATTTTCAAGTTCACGACGAATAGTGGCTCCCCGAGAAGTCCACAAGGGTAATCCCTTCCCAATGAGATCAGAAAATGTAAACAAATCCAATGCTTTCCCGAGTTTCCGATGATCCCTCTTTTTTGCTTCTTCGAGCATGGTCAGGTGGGCGTCAAGTTCTTCTTGCGTTGGAAGACAGGTTCCATAAATACGCGTCAACATTTTGTTCTTTTCACTTCCCCACCAATAGGCACCGGCAACGGAGAGGAGTTTGAAATGTTGAATCTCCTGTGGATTCCCGATATGACCACCTTTGCACAAATCCAAAAAATCGCCCTGTTTTGTTTCGGTAATTGTTTTTCCAATTTTCTCGAACTCTTCAATCAACTCGAGTTTGTATGGATTCCATGCGAAATCTTTTCGTGCCTGATCAACAGGAACTTCTATAATGCGAAAGTCAGTCCATCTCTGTAAAAGTTCTCGCATTTTTTTCTCGATTTTTGGAAAATCATCTTCAGAAATTTTTGCGTCTCCCAGGTCGAAATCCTGATAAAAGCCATTTTCAATAGAAGGTCCAATGGCATTTTTTGTGCCCGGGTACAATTCGAGGACAGATGCCGCCAAAAGATGAGCGCAGGAGTGGCGCATGTTTTTGAGATTGTCTGACTGATTCATAAAATCTTTTTTAAAGCGCGTCCATCAGCGTATCAGAAAAGAACTCGGATCGTCAAGATATAAAAAGTATCCGCGCCATCTCGGTTATCCCTGTCATGTTTACTCCACCTTTCTCACTATAATCGTCACATGCTCCGGTACATACGGCACGGTGCGCACCCACATCGGCGTAAATTTCACTTCGACCTGATAGACGTGATCGAGTGACAAAAGATAGCGTCGAATCTCATCTTTATTTTTCCCGAAGAAAACACTTTTTTGCAATTCATTGGTCTCGGGGTTGATGGATATAGTTCCTGAAGAAACAATTTCGAGCGTCGCAGTGCCTTTCTCGAGATCATATTGAGAAATGGTCACTATGGGATCGCCAATGATTTTTTGGATGATTTCACTTTCGTCCACGAGTCGTTTCATCATTTCTTTTTCCGCTCGTTCCTGAAGCTCCCGGCCATCATACAAGATGCCGATGACCTCCACGGTTCCCGTGATCGTAAATGCGTTTACTTCAATTCCTTGCTCGACATCTGATGCCACATTTTTTTGTTTTATTTCAAACACCCCGGCGATATCAGGGGAACTCAAAAGCAATTTCTTTCCTTCTTCTTCCGCAAAGACAAAAAATTCTTTCTCTGCCTTTGCCACGTCCTCAAGCGTGACGATGTCAACCTTTTTCACTCCGCTACTCATGGACGCGTCACTCGATCCGTATATCACCTTTTGTTTTTCGGCATTGAGTCCTGGAATGGTAAAATGGTCCACTGGACCAATATTCCCCAAAGGCCCGGCCTGGTCTGCGTACACGTCTGCCTCTATGATCCCGTTTGCAGGCACCGTCACTCGTTGTTTCAGACGAAAAAGAACACCATCTGGCGTAAGGAGCCGTGTGGTCGCAACAAGTGGTTGATCGAGGGATCCCTCATTGTGCAACATCACTTTTCCTCCCGCGACTCCTGGCTCTTCGCGAGAGCCGGTTGGCTGAAATTCTTTGGAGAATGTGAAACGTGTCGAAGTGACCACACCAGAAATGATATTCTTATCATTGCCTTTGTCCGCTACTTGCACCAGCGAACGAACTTCAATGACATCATCTTTGGTGACGATGGTAATGGTCGCACGCTTGCTCGACATAAAAAGAATAATGGAAAGAAGCGCGAGCGTGAGAAACAAAAACGACAACGCGACAACTTTGTACAACCGCACCGGTTGATCGAGAGAGGGGGATGCATCGGTTTTGCGTGGAGACATAGAGATGAGGGATTAGAGAATTGAATAAGAAATAAGAATAAAGGCTCATGAAAAACTACTCCGTCACTCGAAACACTTCTTCCAAACTCGTGATACCCTCAAGCGCCTTCAATACGCCATCCTGCACCATCGTCACCATGCCACCTGCAATCACGGCTTGCCCGATTTCATCCTCAGAAATTTTTCCACTCAAAATCATTTTTTCTATTTCCGAGTTCATGATAAAAATTTCATAAATGCCTACGCGACCCTTGTACCCTATACTACTGCATGCTGCGCATCCTTTTTGGCCATAAAATACTTGTGGAGCGCTCGTTATCTTGCCTCGTGCTACCTCCCCCATACTATCGATAATCTTTTGTATCCGCGCCTGGGTCTCTGGCGTTGGTTCCTTTTTTTGCTTGCACAAGTCACACAAACGCCGCACGAGCCTTTGCCCAATCACGCAATTCAATGCTGGCGCCAATAAAAAAGGCTTCACTCCCATCGCAAGAAATCTGGGAATCGCTCCTGCCGCGCTATTGGTATGAATCGTGGAAAGAATGAGATGCCCAGTGAGCGCGGCTTGGATCGCGATATCAGCCGTTTCGAGATCGCGAATTTCTCCGATCATAGCAATATCTGGATCTTGGCGGAGGATAGATTTCAGTCCTTTTCCAAATGTATACTCTTTGCTGTGATCTATCTGACTCTGATTAATGCCCTCCAACCGATACTCAACAGGGTCTTCGAGGGTAATAATTTTGACACCTGGTTTGTTGAGAATCTGCAACATCGCATACATGGTCGTGGTTTTCCCTGACCCTGTCGGCCCTGTGGTAATAATCATGCCATTCGGTCGCTCTATCTCTGCTTTGAGCTTCTCATACGATTCACCGACAAGCCCCAGATCCTCGAGGGTCAATCCTTCTCGAGATTGTCGGAGAAGCCGCATCACAATACTCTCTCCATACACAGTCGGCATGGTCGAGACGCGCACATCCACATCTCCATCGGAAAGCTTAATTGTAAATCGACCATCTTGCGGCATGTTTTTAATATTCATTTTTAGCCCTGACACCAATTTCACGCGGGATACCAATTGTAAAAATGCTTCTTTTGGGAGTATCGCTCCTTCATGCAAAATCCCATCAAGCCGAAATCGAATCACCACTCGATCTGCTTCTGCCTCTACATGAATATCCGATGCTTTGAGCTTGAGCGCTGCGCCAAGAAGAAGGGTAACTACTTCTGTGGTTGTTTTTTTGCTGAGCGCTTGTTGGAGAGAAGTAAAATCGCTCACCTCGACTTCCACCCGCGCCAAATCTTCTGCATGAACCTGCACGTCTTTTGTCACGGGCTTCACAATAGGAAGTGTCTTGTACAACAAAAGAGCGCGACGGAGACTGTCTTCAGAAATCACATACAGCGATCCTTCGGCATGATTTCTTTCTTCCAATTGAAATAATACTTCCTGTACTTTTTCATCGCGCGGGTCCAATGCCCCAATTTTAACTTCATCTGGCGTGGCATAAAAACATACGGCACGAAGCGCTCGCACCTGTTCTTCGGTCATTTGTTTGAGCGCCATCTGGCTGATGGGAAATTTCTCAAGCGACATGTGCGGCAACCCCACTTCCGAAGCAAATGCGACGGCCTCTCGTTCACGCGCGTGGACACCCACCTGTTCCATTTTTTTCTCAAACGCTCCGGCAACATCCTTCGCAGTGGGAACGAGTTGTCGTTGTTGGGTTTGTACCATACACGTATACGTTATCCATGGTTTATCCACTCGCACGCTTGCGCTCTCTATGCCGAAGCACATGCATCATTCTACTTTTGAGACCGAGACGATGCATATGCATAAAGAGGTACATCCACACCGTGGTGGTAAACACCTGAAAAAAAGAACCGACAATCATCACAAAGACGACGAACAGAAGAAGACCGATCACACCTCCCAAAATAAACAAAGTGGCATTCCCGACCACGATCGCAATAAACCACAATATCATAGTGGGGAAAAAGAAAAGAATGAGCGCCGCGAGAGCGACAAGACTGAACAATATGTTGAAGAAAAAAATAATCACACCCACCTCGAACGACACCAACCAATGTTTCATAAAGAGTTGCCACGCGCTCTGAATTGCTTCACGAAATTGATAGCGCTCAATAATCACATACCCGACGGCATACATCGTCAAAAAAGAAACAATAACGCCAAGCAAAATAGCCGAAACGAATGCGCCACCACCAAGAAGCGCTTGAAAAGATCCCTGATAAACAAAGAGGCTTGCTATCCCCCAAGCCATCGAGAGACTAAGGAGTGATAAGATCACTTTTTTGCCTATATTGATCGCGAACACATGCCAGAAATATTTCACACTCACATGCCAGGCTTTGTGGACATCGGGAAGTGCGCGACCTTTCACCCCGCGCGCAGCCGCCTCGATAAGGACTCCTTGCGAGACCACAGCAATAAAAGTCATCACAAGAATAATCCCCAAAAAGAGAACCACAAGCCACACCATCCAAACCGCTGTGTCAGCATCGAGTTTCCAAAACGCGGAAGAAAAAATCTCACGAAAAAGACGATAAAAACCAATCCAAATGGGGAGTGATGACACGCGATTACTCGCGAGCCCCACACTCGTCATAAATTCCCACAATCCCATCTGCCCAAGGAATGCGGCAAACAATCCAAATGGCCAAAGAAGTTTGTGGCGCCATGCAAATTTCCAACTGGCAGAAAGCGCTTGACGATAGGTAGGGTCGTGCATAGAGATGTGATTAGAGAAGTAGAAAATGAGTATAGCATATTTGACGAAAGGATTCGAATACGAGATTCATGCAGATACATTTCTATAAAAAAATCCCCGCTGTTCGGCTGGGATTTTTTTCCTCAATGATTTCCTTGATGATTCAAGAAACACATATTTGGGGAGGCGGACGGTTCATCACTGTGATGGAATCGTCCGCCTGAGTTGGAGGGGAAAGAGCGGGGGGCTAGAAGGCCGAGATCAGATCAGCCTCGACGAACTGTCCGGGCTTGAGACCCATCCAGTCCGTGGAGGTTGGCTCCCCGGCGGTGCCTTCGGGGGGGTACAAGACGGGTACCACCATCCGAAGGCCTGCCCCGGTCTCGATCGAGGACATCGGGGCGTCGGGAGCACCCTCGACCGCGAAGAGGACGGTCTGGCCTGCCTTTGCGGCGACGACGAGTTCTCCCGCGAACTCGAATCCGTCGAGGATGACAGGCTCCCCGGCGGGATCGATCATGCCGCCCATCTCGAGATGGCCGTCTGCCATCTCTTGAAAGAGCGTGATCGTGCAGACGTTTCCGTCGCCGCACTTGAGGCGAAGCGACAGAGGGGGGAGATCAGCCTCCTCCTCCACGGTCGGCAGGGGGAGGGCATTGGCCGTCTCTCCATCGTCGACCTCCTGTGGGGAGGCTTCCAATGGGGGCTGGAAGCCGGGGTCAGATGACGACCCCCCACAGCCGGCGATGGAAGAAAGGACGGCGAGAACGGCGAATTGCGTCTTCATGGCTTCCTCCTTGTTAGCGGCCTGAAACGCTTTCTAAAGCCAAATCTTGGCTACACAAAGCGTTTGAGGCCTAAAGCCATTCCAACATGCGCTTCACCTATTTCCCATTGGAAAGAACAAATATTATAACATAAAAAAACGGCTTTGTCAACGGGGGCGGGGCGGTTGAGAAATAGAAGCCTTGAAAGACCTCTGCAAAATTCACCGTATTAAGGCGGGAAAATAATTTATTTCCGATAATGTTCTCGAGTATGCGATGTTTGCCACTGCTGTAATATCGTGAATTCGTAGCCTCTGTTTTTCAACCCCCTCAATTGAAGAAGGGTCGGCAGTACTTTCTCCGTGCGGGATTTCCTGCCGACCCTGTGTTGTGCCCTCGCCCATCGCGCCACCGGAAAAGCCGCACGTCGCTGGCCTTCTTGAAGTCGGAGAGCAGGGCGGCGTCATTGAGCTTGAAGCCCTTGCCGTCCGCCTTGAGCCAGTTGAATGGAAGTGCCAGGCCGTACGCGCGCACACCCTCGCCCGTGCTGGCGTCGGCGATGAAGAAGGCGCGATTGGCGTTGGTGGCCATGCCCGCGAGCTCCTCGGCCATTGCCGTGTCAAGCCTGCTTTCTTCGCCAGCCTCGCGTGCCTGCGCTTCGTTGTGTGACTCGCCCGGGTCGACGAACCCGCCGATCGCGCACCAGACAGGCTCATCGCCCATGTTGGCACGCCTCTCCAAGCTTTGAATTACGAAACTCTTTTTACCTCATTTTTTAAACCAAAC
>CAYJXK010000024.1:0-14107 GCA_964374115.1 uncultured Gammaproteobacteria bacterium | reverse complement strand
ACGATTACAATAGAGACATCGTTGGTTTTTACTTCAGATAGCCGCCGCGCGTTAGGCGAAATAATGAAAAATTCTTATTTCGCCGATAGGTGAAATTTAATCAGGTCAAATTTTAATTTTATTTATGACTATTGAACAACCAGAAAAATTTCATTTCAGTAAATCAGCACAACTTACTGAAGCGCAGAAAAGAACCATTCAACAATGGCTGGCAAACCAAACGATCGCGCATGAAACAATCACACCAAAAAATGTCGAATCTTTTGAGCGTGCGGCGAAGATAGATTATCTCATTTGTTCTGGCGTTGACTGGGCAAAAGAAACACTCGGTATTGATTTGAAACTCCGACTACCCGATTTACAAAAGATACGCTTTATTGCCGAACAAGATATTCCAGAGGAAGAACGTGACCCAAGTGTTCCTGCAATCCACGAAGCAAGAACTGGCGAAATTTTAGTTGTAGAGTATCCCGATGAAAATCAAAACATGCGAAATCTATCACATGAAATAGTTCATACTTTTTCGGCTACTAGGATTGATGTAAAAAGAGAAGAGGGAAAGTTGGATGTCGGCGCAGTAATACACTCCGGTTTTCGTGGATTTAAACACGAAACATTCAAATACTTTAATGAATTAGTAACAGAAGCGATAAATCTATCTATACTTGATTACCATCGACGCCAAACAAATGGCGCAGATTATCTTGAACGGGGTCACGAAATTGCTTATGCCAACGGAGTGCTATTCTTTGATACATTAGTAAAGGCTGTAGCCGAAAGATTGGGACAAAAGGAAGATGAATTCAGAAATGAAATTTTTCGTGGATATTTCAATGGCGATCTCACGGCGTTAAAACGATTTACAGAGGCATTTGGTTCAACAAGTGGCGAGCCAATACTAAGAACACTTGCGGGACTGAAGGATCAACAATATCCGTCTGAACTATTGCACATGTTATTATTTGCCTTAAAGATAGAACCAAATATATCACTTTCTGAATCCAGGTATATGCGACATTGGCGTGATTATTCCGAAGGAAAATCAGTTGAAATACTAGGTGGTATTCAAGTATACAAAAGGCAAGAAAAATAAAATTAAAATTTGGCCTGATTAAATTTCGCCTATCGGCGAAATAATGAAAAATTCTTTTTGCCCTATCGGGCAAATTAATCAGGGCAAATTTTAATTTTATTTATGCCAATTGAACGACAAGAACACCACGAAGCCAAAGTCGAGAAGGAAAAAATTTTGGATCTCAACATCTTATCCCTTAATCATTGCGAAACAATCGATGAAATGATTGAGACCATTGAAACGGCTTCTCATGAGGGGCATGTAGATACAGTCATGCTCGCCGAATACAATTTTACTGCTGATGAAGTCCTTGCTGAACTCAAAAAAATTGAAGCTCTCGCTAAGGATAAAAGCGTGGATATTATCCTTGCTTCTGATTCGCACGACATTAGTTGGGAAGAATTTCAAAAACGGTTTCAAGGCGAAGGACGAGCTGTCGAACAAAATGGTTTTGATAGCAGAGACTCAATCGGAATTTTTGTCGGTAAAAACGGATTAACTTTCGCCTTTCCAAAATCATGGCACAGGAACCCTGTACACAGGATTCCAAATACTAGTGTTGGGGTTACAATTTGTGGAGAGATTGGCACGATCCAACCGAAGGATCTAAAAGATATCAGTATTCTGTATAATCCTTCGCGAGAGGCAGATGACGGTTTTCTAAAATTCAGAATGTTGCAGAAATATGGCACCCAGCCCCTCACCAGAGAAAATGTCGCTCGTTTATTGTTAGAAGATGAATATTACAAAGCCCTTCTCGATGATTCAAAAAACCCTAAACCTAATGATTCAGGTTACAATCCTGATCTCGATACACGAGAGGCACGCGAACGACAGTTTAATGAGGCTGTCGAGCGAACTCTACAAAATGCATCTGATTCAAAAGCCTCATTCTATGTTGAAAAAATAGAAGAAGCTTTACAAGAGAGGGGTATTCCTGTTGTCAGATGTGATGGCCCAGACTGTACAGGAATACTTAATCCATCATCAGATGTAAAGATTGAGGGATTAGAGTACAAGGAAGCTTATACAAAGTTCAATTTGAAAAAGGAAAAATAAAATTAAAATTTGCCCTGATTAAATTTCGCCTATCGGCGAAATAAGAATTTTTCATTACATCGTACAACTACGGATCATTGGCGCGTGAATAACGGAGAAATTGATGTTGCATCTGTCAAGAAGATTGATGAACAAATTTTTGAATTGGAATTATACAGCGGTGAGGGCGACGCGTCGAGTGGATCGTCCTACACATTGGAAGGAATTATCACGATAAATGTGATCATTGACAAAATACTGAATGGGATTTGGCGACAGCCCCAATGTGTCCGCAGATACGCAGCAGCAGATCATCAGCGAGCTCATGGCCGCCCTCGGCCAGAAGCTCCTCAACCTCTCGGCCGAAGAAATCGCCTGTCTGCACGGCAAGAAGGATCAGCTCGCGGCGAAGTTCGGCCGCCTCGCCTCGAAGCTCGCTCAGCCCGAAGCCGCACCCGCGCCGGAGGCCTCCGTTCTCACCGTTGAAGTCGTCGCCGAGTTCCCACTCGGTGGACAGAACTTCGACGCCGTCCGCGTCAAGTGGACGGGAGAGACGCGACCCACCCGCGAGAAGGCGATCCGTGCGGCCGACACGGACGGCAACGTCGTCCGAATGGAAGAGGAGTGGGACCACGTGTACGAGCACCGGCGCGAGTTGCCGAAGACGCCCAACGCCTACTGCCTCACGGCCCGTTCGCGCCCCTGCCGCCGGCGCGGCGTCTCCGTTCTGTTTCGGGACGACGTGGTACGAGGGCTGGCACGGCCTCGGCCTTCTGCTGGGCGGCGGCGATCTCATTCTGCGTCGTCGCACGTAGGGCTTCGTCGGCGTTTGGAGCCGAGGAATCTTGGGCAACCTAGGACACTAGGACCCTTGATCCCTCGACCCCTTGGATACAAACAAGTATTTACAACCCCGTTTAAGATTCTGTCTGGCGGGTGTTTTTTATTTTGGATTTTTTATACAATGGCTTCATTTTGATTTTTGGCAAGTTGGGCGAGGAGGGGTAGTTGGAGATAAAAAACCTCGTAGAGAATTGCATACCCTAATACCTTTCGAGGCCTGCCGTTGAGAAGATGTTATACATGTTTCACTTCTCGACAGGAAATCTTTGAAAAGTCCGTACCGCCAAGGGGAGTCGAACCCCTCTTACATGGCTGAGAACCATGTGTCCTAGCCGATAGACGATGGCGGCGTGGTAGATTAACTTGGAGGCACACTATAATACGAAAGAATAAAATCCGCAATCTCTCGGAATACAGGCGCGATGGTGATAGATGAATACTGCTCTGTCTGCGGCTTTTCTATTTTGATGATAAGGACAAATACGGGATCCTCGACTGGCCCGAATCCCATAAATGAATGAATGGTTTCGTTCGGATTGTACCCGCCAGGACCCGCAATCTGGGCCGTGCCACTTTTCCCGGCAATACGATATCCTTCCACTCGAGCGAGCTTGCTAAATCCTTGCTCGATCACATTCACGAGCATTCCTGAAAGAAGTGCGGATGTGCGACCGCTCATCACCTGCCGGATCTCGGTCGGCCGTCGTCGTTCGATCTTGCCATCCGGATATGCAATCTCTTCGACAATATATGGCCGCATAAGCTTGCCGCCATTTGCGATCGCTCCATACGCTGCTGCCATCTGGAGCGGGGTTACTGTAATCCCCTGACCAAACGATGCTGTCGCGGTATAACAATCAATCCGATCATCTTTGTTTTCTGAAAGTGATTGAATCGTTCCTGTCTGTTCTGTATCAATTTCGATTCCTTCTTTTACTCCAAATCCAAATCGTTCGACATATTCACGAAATTTTTTTTTGCCTACCTGCTCTACGACATACACCATCCCCGTGTTGATTGACTTTTCGAGAATACCGGTCATGGTTTGCGCTCCATATATTTTTTTATCCGCGTTCATAATCGGCTTGGTGCACACGCCACTTTTCGATCCGGGATCAACAAAAGGTGTCTCTGGCGTCACGATGCTTTCATTGAGTGCCGCCGCCATGGCTATGGGTTTGAAAATAGAGCCTGGTTCATAGGGTGTAAAAATCGCAGTATTGTTGTAGACATCCACAGACGGGGCATCGGCATAGGTATTCGGATCAAAGCCTGGTTCAGAGCAAAGCGCTCGAATCGCGCCAGTTTTTGCATCCATCACAACGAGCGCTCCTGATGCTGCCTTATAATACTCACGAAGTTGCCGCAACTTTTCACAGGCGACAAACTGAATGGAGCGATCGAGGGTAAGGGTGATGGACGCGCCGTCCTCGGGTGGTTCAAATGAGGTAAAAAGTTTCCCCTCTGCTGGAATGATATATCCATCCGCGCTCCTGACGCCTTCAAGAAATCCACCACTCCCCGCAAGCTCCCGATCAAAATAGCCTTCGATGCCATATCGGCCAGCCGACTTCCCTTTTTCATCTTTCCCCACAAATCCAATCACATGGGCAGCGAGCGATCCTTCCGGATAATATCGGTGTGGAATACCGACCGCATGGATGCCAGGGAGCTTCTTGTCCATGATGCGCCGCATGGTTTCTTCGTCTATTTTTTTCTCGATTGGCTCATACGGATCTGTGCGTTTATTCAACTGCGTGTACACTGAAAATTTCTTTTCATCGTTATATTGGAAAACTTCTGCCAATCTTTCAGCGACATCCTCTGCCTGTTCATCACTTTGGATAACTCGGGTATCAGCAAAAAGCAAAAAATAATCTCGATTCATCGCCAGAGGAAACCTCTCTCCTGTCTGGGTATTTTGGATGAAAATGCGTCCACGATCCGGGAGAAGCTCACGCGTGGTTTCTTGTACGCCGCTTGCAAGAGCGGTATATCCTTTGTGATGAAGAACCATGAGCACAAAGAGTTGCCCAATCATGAAAAAACCCCCGATGTACATGCCGATAACGACGATGCGAAGACGGAGAACAAAAGACGTCTGTGTTTCTCGTTCTGCTCGAGTGTGGGACGATCGCCAGTGGTTCATAGAGAGTCATACAACTCATGAGCTAGATTTTTTTCTCGCGTATGAGACACGGAAACTCGCTATGAGTTCATAACCAATGGTTATGGGCGATTGGCTAAAAACTCCATCGCCTTTTCGATACCCTTATCGAATGGCTGTTCAAGGGGGGTACCATTCGCGGAGCTCGTGGCAAATTGTATATCGAGGAGTATATCAGGGATAATGCCTGTCTTATCAATTTGTTTATGCGACGGAGTAAACCACTCCGCAACAGTCAATTTCAATGCCGACCCATCGGGAAGAGGCTCAAAATCCTGCACTGACCCTTTACCAAATGTTTTCGATCCAAGAACCTTCGCGACTCCATGATCCTGGAGCGCACCTGCCACGATCTCTGCGCCTGATGCGGTACCGCCATCGACAAGCACAACTGTTGGAATTCCAATGAAACGATGTTTTCCTCGTGTTTGATGCACACGATTCTGCCGTGTATCACGAAATTCCTCGGTAACCACAATGCCATCTTTGATCCATTCGCTTGCGACGTCTATGGATGTTTCAAGAAGCCCGCCTGGATTGCTGCGAACATCGAGAATGATACCCCGTGGATTCTTGAGCAGAAGCGCTCGAACCGCATCATCGAAATCCTCTCCTGTATCTTCATTGAAAAAGCCAACACGAAGATACGCAATGTCGTTCTTTTTCATTTCGAACCGTACAGTTGGCACCGTAATCGTATCTCGAACGATCGGGATTTCTTCCGCTTGTTCGGCGCCATTTCGTGTCATCACAAGCACCACGGTGGTCCCTTTTTTTCCTCGAATTTTGAACACCGCGTCTTCCACACTCATTTCGTATGTCTCTACTCCATCGATCGCAAGAATTTTGTCTCCGGATTTGAGCCCTGCTTTTTCCGCAGGAGAACTCGGAAGGGGGGCAATGACGACGAGCTGATTATTGCGAATACCAATCTCTGCGCCAATGCCATCAAATTCTCCTGCCAGATCTTTGGTGAATTCTTCTGCCTTGGCCGGTGGAAAATAAACAGAATAAGGATCCCCGAGGCTTGCGACCATTCCCTGAATTGCCCCATAAAATAATGTGGTATCCTGAATATTCGCATCAATATGCTTTGCTTTCACTAGATCCCAAATATTCCAAAATTGGTCAAAGCTCACCTCGGATGAACGGGTCTTTGTGTAGAAATCAATAACTTTTGAAATGTTTACCTGGCCACGATCACTCGTGAGGACTCCTCGGACTGCCCACAAATTGCCGAGAAATAAACCAATAACGAGGGGCACAATTCCAAATAGAACAAAACGAAAACGTCGAAAACGGGTGTGCGTGATGGAGAACTGTGGCATAAGGTGAGTGGTACAGTTGTAATAATCGGTATTTCTTGTTCATCCCTATTCTTGTTTTCTTTCAATCTTTACACCGACACTCTGAAGCCGTTCTACCAATCGTTCGTATCCCCGCTCGAGCATGTACGTTCCTCGCAGAATGGACGTTCCTTTGGCCGCAATCATCGCGATACAGATGGCCATGGCAGGCCGAAGCGCGGGTGGACAGATGAGTTCACTGCCACGAAGGGATGTGGGGCCAGAGACGAGCACACGATGCGGATCGAGGAGCAAAAGTTTGGCGCCGAGTTTTTGCAATTCCAAATAATACACTGCCCGATTTTCATAACACCAATCGTGGACAAGTGTTTCTCCTTTCGCGCGGGTAAGAATCGGAACAAACAAGGGGACATTGTCAATATTGATTCCTGGATAGGGACGGCCATACAATTTGTCTGGAAGCGCGACAAGCTCTGATGGAGTAATGGTCAGGTCGGCAATATTGCCCAGTCCATTTTTTGACAATCGCACGCGCTCTACGGTACACTGTTGACCCATCACACGAAGCTTCTCAAGCTCCAATCCAAGAAAACTGACGGGGCAATTTCGAATCGTCAAACGCGATTTTGTGGCAATCGCGAGAGAAATCCATGCAAACGCGTCAACAGGATCAGGAGAAATTGAATACGCCACATCACCTTCAAGTCTGGAAACCCCTGTAATGATGAGTGTCGTGCTCCCAATTCCTTCGATCTTTGCTCCAGCCGCTCGCAAAAAAGCGCACACATCCTGCACCATATAATTCGCTGATGCGTATGTGATCCGCGTCGTGCCTTTGGCAAATACCGCGGCCATGATCGCGTTTTCCGTGGGCGTGTCACCAGACTCATACATCACGATGTCGCTTGCGTGCAGTCTGACATTTATCACCTCGTGATACGCCTCTTTCGAAACCACATGGATACCCAATTTTTCAAGCGCGTAGAGATGGGGACGGATCGTGCGATTCCCCAGTTCACATCCACCGGATTTATAGAGACGATATTTTTTTTCTCGAGCGGCAAGAGCGCCAAGAAGAAGCAGAGATGCTCTCGTCTTTTCACAGGCACGTCGGTCAATCTTGTGCATCCATAATGGCCCGCTTGTATCCACATACAGTGTGGACGCGCCTTTCCATGTCACGATAACTCCGATACTTTTCAATAATTCGATCATCCGGTCTACGTCCTCGACGTGCGTCATGTTCTGAAACGTCACGCGCCCACGCACGAGAAGCGACGCGCACAGCAAAGCAATCGGCGCATTCTTGCCCGCAGTGACATCAATGGATCCGTGAAGTTTTTTCCCTCCTTTGATGATATAGGTAGGCATGGTATGATACGAAAGTACATCCTAGTATACGCATCCAAATGAAAAAAAGCAACCAGCCACCATCATGGCTCATGATCTCTATGCCCTATCCGTGCACTGCCTTCCAAAAACCATACCGACGCGCATTCATGATCTTCCTGATCCTGAATTTTTTTGTCATTGCTCCTATTATTCTCCTCTATACCATTGGATACAGATACGACTCAACCACAGGAGGATTACGTCAAACCGGTGTCATTAGTGTGAGCGCGGAACCACAAGACGCAATTGTGACACTCGATGGAGTAACACAAAGTGGTGGTCTTCCTTTACGTATTCCAAAGATCACGCCCGGCGATTATACGATCAGTATGACGAAATCAGGATTCTTATCTTGGGAAAAACGCATATCTGTCGCAAAGAAAAAAACAACCTATATCAAAAACATACGTCTCTTTGCAGAAAATGAACCTGCGCGTCTTCCTCTCCCCCTTGTAAAGGAAAACATTCAACAATGGACGTTTTCTTCCGATGGGACATACGCGCTTGCGGTTGAAAAAAAGCAAGAAAAAAACGTAGTTCTTCTTTTCTCTTTGAGAGAAGACCGCGCCGAAATGCGGGAAATTCTCACAACCGAAGAAAACACATCTCCATACATTTTCTGGTCTCCTTTTTCTTCTGTTGCGTTCATTGTCACATCAGACGGAGACGCACGCACTGGCATGCTCATATCTCCCGAAGACCCCACAAAACGATCCATCAGCACACTCGAGAGCGCGGCGGCTCCGCCAAACATACAGTGGCAACAAACGCTCTTTGGACCCGAACTTTTTGTACAAAATGGTACGACGATAAAAACCATGACATTCAACAATGAAAAAGTATTTACGACCACGACTGCCTCGGTATGGTTTGTGGATACAGATGGTCAGTGGTGGTACTACGACGATGCAGTGAAAAAAATAAAAACCACATCCCGAAAAAAGAAAGAATTCTTCATTCCAGAAGGACTGATCGCTATTCATGATGTGAATGCTGATCGCATTATTGGGGAAACTCCTTCCGGTATCATGATCATTGGGCAAAACGACGAAAAAGAGAAAAAAAATATACCGACGCAACAAGTACAATATCACAAAGAAAAAAAAGAATGGCAGAGCTGGTCCTCTTGGGAACTCTGGAATATCTATCCTGATGGCAAAACCGTGCTCTTCCATCGCACCAGCATGCCAATTCAGGATGTCATCGCGCTCGATGCATGGGGGGTGCTCCTCATTGTTCGGTCAAATTCTCTTACCGCGTTCAATCCGGGGTACGAAGTCACCCATGAACTTGTCCGTGCCGATTCGATCGATGCGGCGGCAGTGGACATAAAAAAAGGAACCCTATATTTCGTGGGTTCTGTGAATGGAATATATGGACTGTATCGGCGATCGTTGTAGGTTTAAAAAAATTCAATCACTGTTTTATCCCCGACGATCAAGCGATGTTGAGAGGCATCCCCTTCTTTCTCCCGATCCCGGATGACGACCTGTTTGCCAATAAGACTATCCACAATCACAATAGGACAATCGATCGTGACGTTTTCGAGCACAAGAGAATTCTCGACTGTAGCTCTCGAGATCTGGGTTCCAGCCCCAACAGTCACATATGGCCCAATCTGGCAGTCCTCCAAAAGACAGTTTTCTCCAATAATCACTGGCCCTTTGATCACCACACCTTTCCCAATTCGTGATCCGATCCCGACGCGCACATTGCCGCGGCATGCGGCTCCGGAATCCATGGATCCATGATGTGGGAAATCGGAAGAACCCATTTGGTCGAGAAGCAATTGATTGGCAATAAGCAGATCATCTGTTTTTCCCGTATCTTTCCACCACCCGGTGATTTCTTTGTGTCCAACCCGGTAATTATGTTGTAACAAATATGAATAAATACTCGGAATTTCATATTCGCCTCGCGCGCTTCTTTCAATTTGTTCAAATGCCTTAAAAAATATTTTCGGTCCAAAAATATAAATCCCCGTAATCGCATAGTTATTCGGTGGAATGCGTGGTTTTTCTATTGTATTAATAAGAACGCCAGAATCATTGAATACGGGAACGCCAAAAGAGCTCGCATCTTCCACTTGAGAGAGCGCTATCATCGCATCATAGTTGCCAAGATGGAAATCTTCAATATATT
The DNA here is from genome assembly GCA_964374115.1 of uncultured Gammaproteobacteria bacterium. Lineage (GTDB taxonomy): Bacteria > Patescibacteriota > Patescibacteriia > Magasanikbacterales > UBA922 > CAYJXK01. Next base: position 4,143 of record CAYJXK010000024.1, on the reverse strand, counting down.
CTCCTAAACTTCCCAAAATAATATTATCAGATAAATAATACAAAAAAGGATCCTTTCCAATAAACTGCTCTGCTTCTTTCACGACATGGGCAATTCCCTGAGGCCCACCCGTTTGCTCATAATATTGAATCCGAATCCCCCAATGTCCCCCATCGCCCACATATTGCTGCAACTCTTTTTCTCCAGGATTCACATTGATAAAAATCTCCCGAATTCCTGCCTGCACCACTTTTTCGATGGCATGAAAAATCATGGGCTTGTTGGCAAGCGGGAGGAGATGTTTGTTGATCGTGGTTGTAATGGGGTGAAGCCGCGTGGCTCGTCCACCGCCAGTCAAAATTGCTTTTCGGATCTTCATACTTTCACCACCAAATAAGGCCTTTCACAACGATAAAATAGTACAGTTTCATCAATGGGTTTCCGACGTACAGAAGCAGTGGATTTTCCATTGATTTTTCTTGAAATTGAATTTCTGGCACAGCATAGGAGAGAAGAAATCGATCGGATACGTTTCTCATGCCTTGAATCTTTCGTCTTTTGCCGAGCCACAATCGCCAATGCGCGAGGTCTATCCAATAGCGGTAAATCTTGAGCCGCTCCCGCCACCATCCGCCTCGAATGGCAAACAGCCACAACCCTATCTCGAGAATCATGGCCATGGGCAAGAGGAGCAGGAGTGTTTTCAGACGAAAAAACATGAGCATCGTGCCATAACGATTGCGCTCCATCCAATAGAATTTGGTGATGCTTCGGTTAAATTGGTACTTGTGATAAAAAACCGAATCTCGCACCAGTACAATCTTGTACCCAAGCACGCGAAATCGGAATGACCATTCTAGATCCTCGTGATACAAAAAGAAATCAGCGTCCCATGCCCCATGCGCTCGGATAAGATCCGCGCGAGCAAGAAGAGCGGCTCCGCTTGCATACGATACTTCTTTGACGCGAGGCACATTGATATCTTTGATGTTCATGCGATATTGATCGCAAAAACCAAATCCCAAATAATGGAAAGAATTGCCCGTGCTATTCACGAGTTCGGTCTCTGGGTGAAGGAGCATCAGCGATTGCGCGAGTCCAATTGACCTGTCCTCTTCCATTGTTTCGACCAAAGGCTCAAGCGCATTGGCCGCAAAAAATCCATCGTTATTATGAAAAAAAACATACTCATATCCATGCGCGAGCGCCCAAGCGACTCCCATATTGTTGCCGCCTGCAAATCCTATATTTTCTTTTTGTGGGAGCAGTGTGACCCGTGGAATCTCGACTCCAGAGAGTGGCATGACGTGCTCCTCGATATAGCGCACGGATGGGCCATACTCTGGATGTGGATTGTCTACAATCACAAACGCGAGTCGGTCCTTGGGATAGGTCAATTTTTTGAGCGCGGAGACGACATCATCCATGTACGGCTCGCAGTGGAAAGAGAGATAGACAATCGCGATCTTAGGGTTTGGTTGCATAATATTTTTCGGTTGCATGCCACTTTCGCATATATTTCATCCAGCTCACCAGATGGACGCGCGCGAGTTTATTTTTTATAAGAGGCATAAAAAGCCCTGGAATTTTCGCAGACCCACGTCCATGCACATGTTTCATCACTATATCATGAACATAATATACCGGCCACCCTGCCTCCCCCATGCGCCGGCACCAGTCCATATCTTCAAAATACATCCAGAATCGCTCATCAAACATGCCAACCTGTTTCACCACTTCGCCTCGGACAAACATCGCGGACCCCATAATCGCGTCAACAGGCTGAGTCTTTTCATGATCAAAATCTTTCATGAAATACCAGTCTGAAATTTTTTTCCCTCGTTTGGTCGCGCCAAGCCTGCTCCGGCTAAACAATGGTTGCCAAAACGAGGGAAAACGCCAGCAGGAATATTGGAGCGATCCATCCGGGTACAGGAGTTTCGGGCCGATCATCCCAATCTTGGGGTGTGCTTCCATAAACCCGTAGAGCCGATCAAGCGTGTGTTGTCCTTCCAAAAATTCCGTATCCGGATTGAGGGGAAAATAATATCGCGCCGCAACAGATCGCATGCCAACATTTTGTGCGCTCCCAAATCCTTTGTTGTCTCCGCGCATCATACAAGAAACGGTGGGGTATTTCTCACGGAGAAACGCATCAATATGATCATCAGAATCATTATCAACAACCACCACATCAATCGAAAGCGGAGACACCTCAATTTCTCGAAACAGAGACACAAAACATCTCTCGATATGTTCTCTCATGTTATAATTCACGATGATGATCGCGATGTCTGTCATACTTTAGCTATCAGCTTTTCGGCTGTGTACATTTTTCAAGCACACTCCTCGACTCATCGTGGGTAAGCAGAGTATTCGCCTCTTGAATCGTACACCACCGCGCTTCCCGAATTTCTCCTTGCCGTGGCTTCAGTATCGAGTGAGAGATTATGGCTACGAAAAACGTCACTGATTTATGAATAAAATCCTTTTTTCCGACTGGATCAACAAACGAATAATAGATCACTCCATTTCTTTTTTCTTCAAACACAATATCCTGTATCCCTGTTTCTTCCGCAAACTCCCGACGCGCTGTATCAGTGGGAGACTCCCCTCTCTCCAGATGTCCTTTTGGAAATCCCCAATCTCCATTTCTCTGCTGAATCAAAAGGACCAGAAGTCCATCATGAGTCTCGCGCAATGGGACCACGCCAAACGATTCCTCATAACGCTCCTTTTTGGTCCACCATAGCCGAAGAGCATACCACGACACCGACCGCTTCGTGGTAATTTCTTTTCGCCGCCTTCTCAAGGATTTCCAATTCTTCCAAAGCTCTCCCAGTCCTCCAAGCGGCTTTCTCTCATGGATCAGGAACCAGGCAAACTTCTTTAATTCATACCAACATACAGGAAAAAAATCAAACACGAAATTTGGAATGTACTCATTTTTGTACAAAGTCGCGAGATGATTCTTGTAACTATGATATCTCGCCCACGAAGACTGGGACTGTTTATTTTCAGCAGCGGTTGCGTCGTCGAATGTTCTTGGCCCTGCGGCCGATCGGTCATGAAACGCGACAGCATCAGGAATCACAAAGGCTCGAAAACCAGCTGATCGAAGTCGAAACGCGAGATCCACATCTTCTTTGTACGCGTGATATATCTCATCAAAAAACGTCCCATCTGAAAATGATACTGTAGCAACCGCGGATCTCCGAAACATCGGCAATGCTCCAGACACTCCAAATACTTCGAGCGCTACGGCGCTCAAGTGTTCAGGCGCTTGAGTAAAAAAATCCTCCCCCGCTCCGCACTCCACCACCCGCCGATTCCGAAATACTTTGAGTCCCATGGAATCAATGCTATGAGTGAAGCCAATGCTTGCCTGTGCATTCACGTCAAGCGGATGGCTGATGACTGACGGCTGATGGCTGATTTTATCAAACTCCCACCGCATCAATCTTGGACTCACCACTGCCACCTCCGATTGTTCATCCATAAATCCCACCAGCTTCTCCAAACAATCTGGCATGAGATACATGTCTTGATTGAGAAGAAGAACATACGTGCTTAATTCTTTATTTTTTATTCTTGATTCTCTCAAAAGCCAATTGTGTCCTCCCGCAAACCCACTATTTGCATCATGCTCGATCAATTCCACCGGAATCTGAAATTTGAAATTTGATATCTGAAATCTGATCCCCTCCGCCATCCCATCACTCGACGCGTTATCCAAAATCACTAACTCCCAATCTCGAAATGTCTGATTCCGGAGCGATGCAAACAAATAGGGCACATATTTCGCGCCATTCCATGTCACAAGATGCACAGAAAGTTTCATAGAAAAACATCAAGCGAGCTTGCAATGCGATCAAATCCAGTCTGGGTCATATGCGTATAGATATTGCATGCCAAAAAGGTGCTTAAGGGCTTGTAGTTTGGTGATATCGGCTGTCTTGGAGACAAAAAATTATCTTATGATGACAAAGATATTCTATCATTTTTGTGGTCAAAAAACGAGGGGATAACCTCATGAAAATGTGCATTTTAAAAGAGAATTGAGGGGATTGTCGGACGGTCTGTAGGAATAAGTTGATTCAACTTCATTTGAACTATCTATATCCCCGTCAACCCCGCCCTGTGGATAAAGAGCAGAAACAAAGA
>CAYJXK010000023.1:0-14213 GCA_964374115.1 uncultured Gammaproteobacteria bacterium | reverse complement strand
GTTCTGGCAGAGAGAGCAGAAGGCGCCGGTGGCGGGAGGTGGAGGAGGAGGTTCGATTTGGATGCAGATTTTGCCGGGGGAACAGGTTGTTTCCTTCACTGTTGCAGTCGTGGTACCAACTAACTTCCACTCAGTTTCTGGAATGGTCTTCACGGTCGCATTCGTGAGATCATGGTCAACCGAGACGTACACATAAAAAACGTAATTCCCCGAAGGTGCCCCTCCGAGATCGTACCAGAAGTACGATATTTCCCATCCTTGGCCGGGAGTGGGGAATGTCGTCCAATTCAGTGCAGTCGAATCCTTCTTGAAAAAAATTTTGCATGCGTCTGTTACCGTATCGTATGTATACCCATATGCAATTTGGCTCCCGCTCACCACATTTATGTCCGGTTTGACCCATGGATTGGGATATTTGATGGGATCTGTAGGGTGAACAAATAGCTGTCCATCTTTCATGACCACCATCTTGTAAGCATGGTTTGCTACCACATCCTCAATCTTTGCGAGGATGGTTATTGTGGACCCAGCAGAAAATGGCACAAACGCTGGAACACACGAATATTGCCATCCTGTGTTTTGTCCTCCAAAGATCGGTGGATAACAGGTCTGCACAAAAGCTGGTTTGAATTCGTGAGCATTCACGAATGGAATGGGGTTCAGTACTTCCGGTGGATTCCCGTTTGTAGGGTATCCTTGGAAACTTCCATTCGTGGTGTATACTGAAAAGTGGAGATGACAAGCGCTGGAATTTCCGCTACTGCCGATGTAGCCGATCACATCTCCACGAGATACATATACACCATCACCAACTGCGGGCCCTCCCAAGTGTGCATACCAGGTGTAACGAGGTCCGTCAGGAGTTTTATGGAAAATGCGAATAGCACCTCCCCACCCACCCGACGTCCCTGAAAATTCCACAAGCCCATCGCCAGCTGCAAAGACTGGAAAACAACAATCACTATCCCCTCCCCCGATCTCGTTGATATCAAGACCATTGTGGTGGGAACCGATCGCGTTCGAACAGTCAAAACACGTATCAATCTTGTAGTACTTAAATGCTTCTGCCATATCCCCGAGCGCAAGCGCAATCTTCTTCGCTTTCGTAGCTGCCTCAACCTCAACTGCCGGTGCACTTCCACATGGGTCACAACCATGAATTGGTTCTCCCCCGCGTCCCACGGGGTAGACAAAACTCTGCGTCTGAACCGGATCGGCTTCTGCAATGCTGGAAACGAACGCCGAAACCACAACAAGCAAAATGTCCATCTTTTGGACAGAATATTTCTTCATGACAGCTCTCCCTAGGTGAAGATCTAAATTGGAAAGAACAATCCCCTCCTCTCAGGAAACATAAGAAAATCTTTCCTGAGAGCAAAGTCATTGACTTGGAAAAAAAGAATGGAGGATCTGAATAAATACTTCAAGATCTCTTTGTTTATCGGATGGGTTTCTGAAAGAATAAAATCGTCTATTTTCTTCATCCTGGACATACGCTTCTACAATATAGAAAAGTGCACCGGTTCCTTTGCGGACTATAATCACACCCTTATTTCCATGAAAACTAACAGACTTAAGGATGTAGGGAAGATGAGGGGGTATTGTCGATTTCTCTTCATAACTTTCCAAATATCTCTCCAATACATTAGTTTTTTCACCATCACGAACCATAGAAAACATAAAGAGGGTGTCACAACAGATCAACTCTGGCGGATTGAGATAAAAACCAGAAGAAGATACCGTATTATCCGTTTCATTTTTTGGGTTACTCGGCACAAGATACCATCCTTGATTCTGAGGGTACCAGAAGGAAAAACCAAATTGAGAAAAATCATATCGAAACGAATTTTTCGTATGATCAAACTGATCGAAAGAAAATGTGTCCGGAATATTTTTCATAACATCTTCAAGATCTTGTTTAAGAGTAGGAGGAATAGAATATTTTTCAGTAATTTGCAAGGAATGAGCGAGCTGAATAAACTGTCTCCACTCTTTGATGTCTGAAACTTCTTGGTCACCCCTAATCGATAATTGATATGTAGAGGTAGGAGTTGAAAAAACAATGACGGGAATAAATGTGGATTTATTTTCAAAAAATAGAATAAAAAATTTTCCAGGAAAATTTTGAACTGAAATACTTTGTTCTTTCACTATCAACGCTGATCTTTCCTGAAAATTTTTTCTAAATTCATTCTGTGTGTTCTCCGTCTTGTCATATATATGAAATTGAAAATATGGGTCTCGATCAGGACCAGAAAACTTTGGCCATAAAATATGGGGCACAGTACTTCGCGTGGAATTATCAAGGAGTACCGAATATCCCTTGGGGTAAATAAAGGTAAAGCCAACAAATCCCTCAGGATCATAATACTGCCAATACTTTTCCATATCTTCCTTGTACTGAAATTGATCATATGAAAATGAAGCTGGCACTTCGGCTAACAATGTGTCTAATTCTGATTTTTTCCCCGGCGAGAGGAAAGAGTTTAATTCTTGAACTTGGCCTGCACGAATCTGTGCTTCACTGTTCATAAAAAAATCCTTTTTCATCCACCCCCAATACACCCCTCCTGCGACAACAAGGAGAGCGGCGGTGGTGATGGAGAGGATCTTCGGGAGGGACATATATTGAGTGAGCGTCAGATGACAAAATTACTGTATCATGGGTATGTGTACTTAACAAGTGTCAAGTGGAATGTAGGGATACAAGACTAGAGGTTGAAGAGGTGGTCGAAGTGCGGTATGATACGGGGATTATGGATATCATGCTTGTCACGACCAAAGACCAATGGAAAAAAGGAGATACTGGAGATGCGCAGGCAGAATTTTTACAATCTTTTGAATACGGAGAGTGTCTTAAGTCTTCTTTGCGTGAGGTCGGTCGGATTCAGATGAAAGAAGAGAATCAGCTTCACAATCTTCAGTATATATCACAGAGGCTTCCTTTTGGTTTCCACTATATATATATCCCTCGCGCAGTAGTGTCTCGCGCAGAAATTGAAACATGTATCGGATTTGCTCGAGAAAAGCGTGTTTCGTTTATCCGTCTCGAATCCTTGACACACATTCCTCTCGAAGGCCTGCTTTTCTATCCAGTAGAAAATCGTCAACCACAGTATTCATGGGTGGTTTCCTTGACATCTCCCACAGAAGAACTACTTGATGCGATGCATGAAAAAACGCGGTATAATATCCGTCTCGCTGAACGAAAGGGAGTGGCAGTGAAGCAAGAAAAAAATATGAATGTATTCTGGGCGCTTCATGAAGAGACATTCAGCCGTCATGAATTGAAGAGCTACCCCAAATCATATTTTGAAGCGCTTCTCGATCTTCCCTCTGTGATACAATTGAACGCCTATAGCGCGGAGAAGCCAATTGCGACAGTGCTCTTATTACATCATAGCAGACGGATGACGTATCTTTTCGGAGCCTCATCGTATGTGGATCGACAGTTCATGGCGCCATATCTCATGCAATGGCACGCGATGCAATACGCGCGAGGACACGGATGCATTGAATATGATTTTTGGGGCATAGCGCGGCCGAGTGATCAAGAGCATGAGACAGAGAAGACATCATGTTTCAACGGATTTTGCTGGGAGAAAAAACATCGTTTCAATGGCATCACGAGATTCAAAGTAGGATTTGGTGGAGCGCTTCGGTCATATCCACAGGCTGTTGATATCGTGCTCAATCCTCTGATGTATCGAGTATATCGGATGATGAGACGAGAGATAAAAAGATAAAGAATTCATATCGAGTTTTTTTCTCTCGCGCCATCCCATCACTTTTTCTTTGCCTCCAAAACTCGCACATTCCAAGCAAGAATATGTTATGCGTCCATCCTCGACCCCACGATACTGTCAGGTATAGCCCACAGAGTCGCAGGTAAAGAAAAAGTGACTGAATGGCGATTGGGGGAGCGCATCAAACACGGAAACGCGCTACAAGTTAAAAGTAATATGAAACTTTCCTGGAGTCACAAACTTTTTCTACGCATCAATGAACAAGTCGGCAAAAGGCCGATTGTGGATGGGCTCATGATTTTTTTCGCTCGGTGGCTGATATACATTCTTGTTGGATTGTATCTCTGGTTCATGATTGAAGCGACATCGAACCGTGCTCTGGCCGAGGCATATCTTTCTTCTCTCGGAATTGTCCTTATTGGTATGTTTGGAATACATTGGTTGATCGCGCGTATGGTGAAACGTCCTCGGCCACATGTGGAATTTCCCCGTAGTATGCAGCTGGTGAATCCGTTGCAGAATTATAAATCATTCCCATCAGATCATACGGCCGTCGCCTTTTTGTTCGCTATTATTTCCACAACGCAGATCGGATTTCCCATCGGTATCGGATTCATCGTCTTGGCTTTCTTTATTGCCATATCTCGAGTGTATGTTGGAGTTCATTATCCGCGCGATATTATTGGTGGTATGATCAGTGGCATTCTTTTTTCCTTCGTTGTTGCGATCATGACCTTATGATGAACGCGATTATTCTCTGTGGCGGACTTTCGACACGCCTCGGTGATATCACGAAACAAACACCAAAGATTCTTCTCGACATCGGCGGCAAATCAGTCCTCGATTGGCAGCTCCAAAAACTGCATGCTCTTGGGATTGAAGAAGTCGTGCTCGCGGCAGGACACCTCGCGCGCGTATTGTATGATGAAATAGGGGAGAAGCGAGAGGATGTCTCTCTTATTTATGCGATTGAAGACAAACAATTGGGAACAGGCGGAGCGATCAAGCATGCGATGCAGTATATAAAAAATTCGGATGCTCCTGCATGGGTTCTCAATGGTGATGTGCTCTCGTCGCATGATTTTAGCGATATGGCAGAGGGCCTCCATATGGAAATGGAAGGAATATTGCTCGGGACTAAGGTGGAAGACGCGGCAGTATATGGGACACTGGAATTTGATACAGCGCACCATCTCACAGCGTTTAAGGAAAAAGAAGGAAAGCATGTCCCAGGATACATCAACGGCGGGGTGTATCTATTCAACCCTCGTGTCCGCGACTATTTTCCTCCAGAGGATGTCTTTAGTATTGAATATGATGTCTTTCCATACATGAAGCATCTGTGTGTCTATCCGTCAGAGACTGCGTGGATTGATATTGGAGTGCCGGAGAGGTTAGAGTGGGCGAGGAAGCATTGGATGGAATAGTGTACCAGTTGTGGACGTATCAACTGGATAATCGGCAAACTTGCCAACGTAAAAACATACGTCCTATGTTCATCAAAAAAACTTTTCTCATCGTTTTTTTCATCTGCGCGGCCACGGGTGTCTGGTTTATTTATTCTGAAATATATACGGCAGAAGCACAAAATGTCGATCGCCTTACGTTCACGATCAAACAAGGGGAATCGGTTCGCGACATGGCAGAACGGCTCCAAGAAGAACACGTCATCCGTCAGGCGTGGTTGTTTCGAAAATATGTCGCAATAAAAGGAATTGATACTGGGATCAACCATGGGACATTCGAGGTCACTCGCCCGATCACCTTGAGTCGTGTGGCCGCGGCGCTCGGAGAACCTGGTCTCAATGAACGGATTATCACCATCATTCCTGGATGGAATCTCAAGGACATTGCCGAGTATTTTGTCAAAGAAGGTATGATCGCAAAAGAGCAGGATTGGTATCGTATCGTCGGTCCACCAGCCATCTATCCACTGAGTATTCTTGGTTACACCACGCCACTGATTTCTTCATCTTTCGAAGTGACGAAGGACAAACCACAGTCTATTAGTTTTGAAGGTTATCTCCGTCCAGATACGTATCGGGTGTTTCGAGATGCGACCATAGAAGAGATTGCCGAAAAGCTAATCAGAGCACGAGATGCACAATTAACACCCGAAATGTACGCGGATATTGCGAAACAAAAGAGAACGATCCATGATATGCTCATCATGGCAAGTATTCTCGAGCGAGAAGTGCGAGATACAAAAGATCGCGCGCGAGTTGCTGATATTTTTTGGAGACGATATGACAAAAATTGGGCGCTCCAAGCCGATTCCACAGTACATTATGCTCTTCAAAAGAAAGGAGATGTGTTTACGACAAAAGAAGAAAGAGACAATCCAAGCCCGTGGAATACCTATCGCTATCCGGGACTTCCGTCTGGCCCTATTTCGAATCCTTCTTTTGAGTCAATCATGGCGGCCATCTATCCGGAAAAAAATGAGTATTGGTATTTTTTGACCACAGACGAAGGAGATGTGAAATACGCCGAAACCTTTGAAAAACATCAGGAGAATATTGAAAAATATCTGCGATAAAAAAGAACGGCCCCGGTGGTTGACCCTGCCACAAGTCAATCCACCGAGGCACACACTCCTTTGTTCCACCACGAGGAGGGCGCTAGACGGCAGTGGCCGTTTCCGTCTCTCCGAGCTTCCGCTTGTTGCGGCGGTAGCCCGGGTCACGGAGTTCGGCCTCGAGAGAGGCGAGGAAGGTGAAGAGCGACTCGTCGAGCGTGGGTCCTCGGTCCATCTTGGACTCATGGACCCGCATCCCGAAAGAGTCGAGCAACACCCGCTTCACCCGCTCGGCTGCGTCGTAGCTCAGGGTAGCCTGCTGACCGGTCTCGGAGATCGCATGGAGGATAGCGACCAAAGAGCTAACCTCACCATCCTCGCGGACAGTAAGGGGAATTCTCTTTTTCGCTTTGACCGTCCGGTTGTGGCCCTCGACAAGAAGTCTAAGGACCCTCTGACAGGTTTCGGTACAGTCTCTGACGCGCACCGAGAAAGGCGCACCCATATTGGTTTCTCCCGTGTGGTAGAATGTGCCTCTCACACCAAGCGGAAGGCACTTGGGACGGAGTGTATCATGCAGATGAGCAAAAGTCAATAGTGATATGTATACTCGTGCATTCGACTATTTCCTTCCATCCTCTTGTATCGCCCAAAGGCCAGTCGAGCCACGCGACCATGCTCGTCTTATGGTCGTGGATCGGAATAAGCACACGATAGTCCATACGCATTTTTATGATATTGGTCAGTATTTCCATGCCGATGATCTTCTTGTTTGGAATAATTCCAAAGTATTCAAAGCGCGTTTGTTTGGGATGCTTGTGTCCGCGACCGGACACATTCTTCGCGATCATCAAAAACCAGTTGAAATTTTTCTCGTGCGACCCATGGAAAATTCCGGTGTGTGGAAAGCGCTCGCCAAACCCGGGCGTCATGTACGCGCAAAAACCAAAGTGATTTTTGCCAAAGATTTTTTTTGTGATGTGTTGCTCAAAGAACCTGATGGCACGCTTCTTGTTCAATTTCCTGATGATGAAGAAATAGTGAGGCAAAAGGCAAATCAGTATGGCACAGTACCGCTTCCGCCCTATATCAAAGATGAAAAACATGAAATCGACACGTACCAGACAGTATATGCTCGCCATGAAGGATCTGTCGCGGCGCCAACCGCAGGATTTCATTTTACCAATGATCTGATCGAGAAACTTGCACACAAAGGGATTGTATTCGCAGATGTGATGCTCCATGTTGGTCTTGGCACATTTTTGCCTGTGAAGACAGAGCGCGTGGAAGATCATCTTATGCACAGCGAATATGTAGCAGTCTCTGATGAAACAGCGGTAGCAGTGAACCGGGCGAAGAAAGAAGAGAGAAGAGTGGTGGCGGTCGGGACGACGACAGCGCGAACGCTTGAGGGAATCGCGCTTTTGCGTCACAACACCGCAACACATCAACACAACAGCAATGGAACAATGGAGCAATCGAACAATCAAGTAATTCAACCATATCGTGGTGATATAGACATCTTTATCACTCCAGGATTTCAATTTCACATCGTGGACGCGCTCATCACTAATTTTCATCTTCCAAAATCCACTCTTCTGATGCTCGTTTGCGCATTTGCTGACGATACAGAGTTCATGTTATATTGTTACAAACAGGGGATTGAACATGGATATCGATTTTATAGTTTTGGTGATGCGATGTTTATTCAATGAGCCATACGTTATAAAAATACTCCCAGGCCGCGGCTTGGGAGTATTTATTTTTGAAATGGTCGCGAGAACCGTGAGGCGCTCGCGACATGGATGGCGTGTTGTCGTGGATGTCACTCGCGCAGTTTGAAGATGGGCATGATGAGGAAGTTGTTCTTCTCGGTCTGTACCAGCGCGACTTTGTTCTGTGTATCGATCACAAGGATCGTCCCATGTCGGGAGCGTTCGCGCGTGTCCACAGGGAAGATGGTGGGGAGCACGATTTCGAGGACATCCGTGGCCACTGCCGCCAGATGATCGAAGACGCTCTTGAGCTCAGAGAGACCATCGCTTAGTCGCCACTCTTGGATGAAGGTAATGGTTTCATCCAGTGTTCTTCCTTCCATGACGTCTCCTTGCGGCTACCATCGCCGCTGGCATCGAGACCTGTTCATCATTCTCACCATGATGAGGAGTTTCCTCTGGCGAAGAAAGCGCAGAACGATGCTCGGGTGTGTATGGCTACGAAATGCCACGCTGTCCTCCTTGGCTTTGAGCCATGGGTGCAAGATTACCACACAGACAAAGAAACATCAAGTATATGCTTGTTCCCACGTAGATTTGAACTCCATGAATCGGTCCTCTCGAATTGCTTTTCGCATGTCATTCATGAGCGTGAGAAAGAAGTGAAGATTGTGGATGGTGGCGAGCCGATGTCCAAGGATCTCCTCTGCTTTGAAGAGATGATGGAGATATGCGCGTGTATGATGGATGCAGGTGAAGCAATGACAGGTAGGATCAATGGGAGATGGGTCGGTGGTGTATCGCGCATTGTTGAGGTTGATGCGAAAATTTTTTGTTTTCGCATACACTCCGCCATTTCTCGCCATTCGTGTTGGTGCCACGCAATCAAACATATCAATGCCACGCTCCACGACTTCGAATAAATCCAATGGAGAATACCCAACTCCCATCGTGTAATGTGGTTTTTCTTCCGGAATAATCGGCGTCACCCATTCTAAAATTTCTTTAGTCGCTTCCATATTGTATCCCACAGATTCACCACCAATCGCGATGCCATCGAAATGCATGGATGAAATAACTCGCGCGGATTCTTCCCGCAATTCTTTATGATTTGCGCCTTGAATAATTCCAAAAAGAAATTGAGGAGAAATATTTTCATGTTTGATTATTTTCATGTTTTCATGAAACGAAATACACCGTTCTGCCCACCGATGCGTTCTCGCTATTGCTTCTTTTGCGTATGCATGTGAAACCGAATCAGGCGTGCACTCATCAAACGCCATCATAATATCAGCGCCAAGCTTGCGCTGGGTATCAATCGCGATTTCAGGAGTAAAACGATGGGTGGATCCATCAATGTGAGATCGAAATGTGACACCATCTTCGTCAATGGCGACACGTTTTGTGTGTTCGTTGTAGACATTGCCCTTCATCAAACTAAACACCTGAAACCCGCCACTATCAGTCAATATCGGTTTGTCCCATCCCATGAATCGGTGCAATCCGCCAAGGGACGCAATCATATCTTCTCCTGGCCGAAGATGCAGATGATAGGCGTTGCCCAAAATAATTTGAGCACCAATTGTGTTCAGATCATTGGTGTCCAAACTTTTCACCGTCGCCTGTGTACCCACAGGCATAAACATCGGCGTTTCAATATCACCGTGTGCCGTATGGATGATGCCGGTGCGCGCTCTGTTTTTTTTGTCTTTGTGAGTGATTTCAAAAAATGACATAGGGCATGAGCCACATCATAGCGAAAGTGAGGCAAAGAAGCAATCCGTTGGATTGACAGATCAATCATTTTTTTATATACAAGAAGTGGTCGTAACATCCTCTGGTTTGGGAGGCAGTGATGTCAATTGGCCAATCGAGGAATCTCGGCTTTGGACTTCTTCCCAACATGGAAGACACATTCATGTACTCTGCTCATTGCCATCCCAAGAACGGGTGGCGCGGTGTACACGGTGTGGTGAGTGAGTACCAGACGTTTGCGATGGATCCGGCATCAGTGCTTGTGAGCTATGATGGCCGGCAGTTGTTCGAGGGAATTAAGGCTTTCCTTACGGCTGATCGTCGACTCGTGATCTTTCGGCCATGGGAAAATGTCCGGCGCATGGCGAGAGGTGCAGAGTGGTTTCATCTGCCACCTGTGCCAGAGGCGATGTATCTCGACGCGCTCATGCGAGTGGCAGATGCGAATCGTCATCTTCTTCTTTGTCCTGACGAAGCGCTCTACCTGCGTCCTGTGTTGTTCGATTCTGGTCCAAAGCTCGGCTTGGGCAAATCGAACACTGTTTCCTTCTTGATTTTTGCTTCAGTCGTCGGAAGCTATTTCAAGAGGAAAAATGGCATCAAAATTCTCTTATCGCGGACTGAACACCGGGCGTTCCCCGGCGACACTGGCGCGATCAAGGCTGGAAGAAACTACTCTCCGCACGTGGCTCGTCTCGATCGTGCGCAAGAGTTCGATCCTGAGATTGAGGAGATTCTGTATAGCGACGCTCTCGATCGTGGATGGATTGACGAGGTGGGCGCTGGGACAGCGTTCTTTATCAAGGACGATATCCTCGAGACACCTCCTCTCAACCGCGACACTATTCTTCGCGGTGTGACGCGAGATAGCATTTTGTTCCTTGCGCCAGAATTAAGAATTGACGTTTGGGAACATGAGATTTCGATCTCGGCAGCACTGACGAGCCATGGAATGTTCTGCGCTGGAACTGCTGCCGTTGTTTCTCCTGTTGCCGCAGTCTATGACCGGGACGGGGGAAGAGAGTGGATTAAGTTCCGCCATCCTGTTCATCCCATCGCGACAACGCTTTATGAGGCCATCACTGATATCCAGTACGGCCGTGCTGAGGACAAATTTGGCTGGCTTCTCCACGTGACGCAATAGCAGGTTGGTTCAAGCGACAAGTCATCAAGGAGGATTTCGTGGCCTTCGGACATGTGCATATTCCGAAGGTCGTTTGTTTTTTGAGTCATCACAGATTGTTTTGTTTATTGATTTTTTATGATACAGTGATGTTCAATCAACGAGAGCTTATCTCAAATAAAACAATAAATCAAACAATCAATTATTTTTTGTTTTTTTGAGAGTATGGACTACTCCGACTACCTGAACACGGAACAGCTCGACGTGGTGCTCCACGGCGATGGACCCTGTTTGGTGCTTGCCGGAGCAGGAAGTGGAAAAACACGGACGATTACGTATCGAGTCGCGTATTTGCTCGAGCAAGGCGTGCGACCAGATGAAATTTTATTAGTGACATTTACGAATAAAGCGGCGAAAGAAATGATTGGACGGGTGGGGCGAATGAAAGAAGGGGCAGGAGTGGTTCTGCCCTGGGCTGGCACATTTCACCACATTGCGTACCGAATTCTTCACGAGTGCGCGCCACTTCTGGGCTACAAACAACATGTCACTATTCTCGATAGCGAAGATAGTCTTGATCTTCTCAAACGATGTCTCAAAGACGAGGGGATTGATCGAAAACAGCGGCGGTTTCCGTCTCCAAACGCTATTTTTTCTACATTAAGTTTCGCGCGCAATGCCAATATATCTCTGGAAGAGGTGTTCGAGCGCAAACATCCGGAGTGGGCCGACATGGCAGACATATTCTCTCGAATCAGAGACAATTACATGAAGAGAAAAAAAGAGGCCAATGTCATGGATTTTGATGACTTGCTCGTGCATTGGCACAGGCTTCTGGCAAGCCAAGGTTCAGTTCGAGAAACATATAGCGAGCAGTTTCGGTTTATCCTGGTTGATGAATATCAAGACACGAATGCGGTTCAGGCGTCAATTATTCGATTGCTCGCGTCAAAACACCAAAACATCCTCGTGGTCGGCGATGACGCACAAAGTATTTATTCATTTCGCGCGGCCAATATCGAGAACATTTTGCATTTTGAAAAACAATATCCCGATGCGAAAATATTTCGGCTTGAAACAAATTACCGCTCCACTCCAGATATTCTCGATCTTGCAAACGCCGTGATTTCCAACAATCGCGCGCAATATGAAAAACAGCTCAAGAGTCGCATTGATCGACTCACTAAACCAGAAGTGCGCGCGTTTGCCGATGAAACAGGAGAGGCAGAATTTATCGCAGATCGTATTGTCGAGCGCATTAGGGAAGGAGTGAAACGTTCTGATATTTCGGTGTTGTTTCGCGCGGCCCATCATTCACAGGCGCTTGAGCTTCAATTGAACAAGAGACATATCCCATATGAATATCGCGGCGGTGTCCGGTTTTTTGAGCGTGCGCATATCAAAGATGTGCTGGCGTATGTACGTATTTTTTATAACAGGAATGATGCCATTGCTTGGTCGCGCGTTCTGAATATGCAGGTCGGGATCGGGCCAGCGATTGCTTCGAAGATCGTTGAAGATATCCAGCGTATTTCAGATATACAAGATATTCGAGATATTGGATTGCATGTGCCACCACGAGCTGAGATGGGGTGGAAAGACTTTATCTCGGTTTGGAATCGTATGAAAGAAACAGAAGGCACGCCTCGGACACTCATCGAAGCGATTCTTGATTCGAAATACAAAGACTATCTCCAATACGAATATGATGACGCGCGCGACCGCATTGACGATATTGAACAGCTCGCGCGATTTGCTGAAAGAGAAGATGATCTCCACGAATTTCTTGCAACATCTGCGCTACAAGAGCAGTATGGACGTCGCGCTACGTTCAGTGTTGAGGTTGAAGAGGAGAGAGTGGTGCTCTCGACCGTGCATCAGGCCAAAGGACTCGAATGGGATACGGTTTTCATTATTCATCTTGCTCGAGGTCAATTTCCCAATGATCGGGCATTTCAGGAAGACGCGGGCCTCGAAGAAGAGCGCCGATTGTTTTATGTGGCAATCACCCGGGCCAAACGCGTGCTCTATCTCTCGTACCCCATCGGCAGTGTGTCCGGATTTCTCTCTGGCCCCAGTGTGTTCCTCGAAGAGATTGATCGAGATGTGGTGAAAGAAGAGGAGGGTGATGAGGTATTTTTGGTGTTTGATGAAGATGTGATAGAGAGAGATGAGAATGGAGAGAGAAAAAAATCAAATGGAGGATTTCTGAGAGATATTAGTGAGTTGTAGGAATGGTACCCTTGACTTTCCGTCCCGTTTCGCATATACTTTGGTACAATTATATACTATGCTTTCTATGCCATTCGATGGTACCTACGAAAAAACAGTCCTTATTATCAAGCCAGACGGTGTGCAACGCGGGCTTGTGGGAGAAGTGATCAAACGTTTGGAAATGAAAGGAATGAAAATTGTCGGGCTCAAGATGATGTATTTGGATGAAGAGAAACTTCGCGATCATTATGAGCATCATGTGGAAAAGCCATTTTATTCCGGGCTTGAAAAGTTTATGATGTCGAGCCCGGTGGTCGCGATTTGCGCCGAGGGGAAAAACGCGGTCGCGGCTGTTCGGCTTATTTCTGGTGTCACCAACGCAAGCGTGGCAGATGCAGGCACAATCCGCGGTGATCTCGCTATGGGCATGTGCAATGTGGTGCATTGCTCGGATTCTATCGAGACTGCGAAAGAAGAGGTAGAAAGATTTTTTGCGTCTGATGAATTATTTGAATACAACAAGACAGAGTATATGCATGTGTATATGGAGGATGAGCGTTCCTAATCATCTACTAACCTATGTGTGAATAGTCAGTAGTATGGAAGACGAACAAAAACAACCTTTCACCGATCAACAAGATGAGCAAAAAAATACAAGTGACGGATGCGGAGAAGACAACTGTGACTGCGGTGGCTCATGTGGCTGTGGAGGATGCGCTTGACAGAGGTTTCCTCTCCTCGTATACTCAACATAGATCCTGCTGGAGAGGCCATATCTCATTCTACAAAATCTCATCTCACGGGAGACTCAATCGGCTGTGTTTGCTGGTTTGTCCGGAAGCACTGTCCTGCGGTCACCCACGTATGTACTCAGGGATGATGATAGGTACTCTTTGGCTGGATTGAAAAGACAATTCTTAGGGATTGTTTTTTCTTTTTTCACCAGTTACAATGTGCAGGACACGATACACGATTCATGCATCATGATACATTGTATCGTATATCATGTGTATACATCGGGCTATAGCGCAGTTGGTAGCGCGCATGGCTGGGGGTCATGAGGTCGCGAGTTCGAGCCTCGCTAGCCCGACCATTCAAGACAAGTCAAATTTTTCGTTGGGGACAAAGAGGTTGCCTCGGGG
>CAYJXK010000022.1:0-14921 GCA_964374115.1 uncultured Gammaproteobacteria bacterium | reverse complement strand
TTGAGTGAGGGGAAAAGCATGACAAATATGGAGGAGAATGTTTACTCTCTAAGGGTTTACCGAATATACCGTAGCGGATTTTGCGCCTGGCGGCCAACGCGGACTTCGAAGTGAACATGAGGGCCTGTGGAGCGGCCGGTGGAACCCATAAGGGATATGATTTGTCCTTGCGTGACCACATCACCGACAGACGTGTAGAGACGAGAGTTGTGCGCGTAAAGTGTCTGCACTCCGCCACCATGGTCAATGATGATATGACAGCCATAGCCGGTACGCATACATTGTGATTGCACGACTGTGCCAGCGCGTGCGGCATAAATAGGAGTTCCGACAGGGCCGGCAATGTCAAGTCCATTATGACGCCATCCAAAATATTGCGTAATACGTCTGACACTCGTTGGCCAGAGGTATCCGGATCCTGCAGGAGCTGTGATAGAAGGGGGAGGAGCGGCCACACGCCCAAATGCGTCTTGGCGCGGGATAATCGGCGTGATTCTGAGAGCCGCTATTTCTCCACCAGGGACGATGAGCTTTTCTCCGATGACGATATCCCCTCCATCTTTTTGCAGTTTGTTGAACGCTATAATTTCGCTCGCGGGGACATCGTATTGTCTGGCAATTTTTGAAACAGTCTCCCCTTTTTTTACCTGATGAACGACACCATTGGTCGGTAAAATGGAGAGCGTATCACCCGGACGAATATATGAACGCGCGGATAGATTGTTTGCCCACAATATCGTGGAAATGGAAATACCAAAACGTTCGGCAATACTGCTCACGGTGTCTCCCCCTTCTACGGTATATTGGACGATAGCAGTACGCTTTTGTTGGCTAGGAGCTCCTGGAGCGGCGTCGAGAATCGATGTATCACCGATAATTGTCGGTTTTGTAATTGCAGATCCTCCCGCGCTCATCCCGGCTATATCTGTGGGTTCAGTTGGGAGAGTATTGAGTGGATTGACAAACGTCTCGACCCGCGCTGCTCCTTCAGCCCATGAGGGTGCGTCAATTTGTTGTGACAGGGATTCCTCAATAGTGATCTCTTGGATCACCGATGCCTCGAGCTCCCCTGGCCCCACTAATTTATAGAGAGGAGTTTCTCGTCCAGGAATGCCAACTGATTCTTGTGTATACAGTTTGGTGTGAGGAATGGCAACAAGGAATGCAACAGCAAGAAGTCCAGCCTCGAGCGTCCGCCTTTTTCCAAGATAGGAGAGTATGCTTCCGGCGCCTTGCTTCGTTTCGAGGTGTATTTTTTTTTGGAAAAGAAAAAGATATTTATGTAATCGGTAGCCAATGGTATTGCGGTATGCGAGAAAAATCCACCCCCCTATTTCTCCGAGACGTTTCCCAAACCATACTGTACCACGTTTGAGATGGATAAGTCCTCGGAGAAGGAAAAGGAGTGTTTTGTAGCCATAATAGCGCATACTTGAGAGATAATGCCTGTGCGGGCACGGTATCGCCCAGCATACACCGAAGTGCGACTTTTTTCAATGAACTCATGAGTTAGGTTTTTTCCTCTCGCGCCATCCCATCACTTTTTTTTGCCTTCAAAATCCACGTGTCTAAACGATGAAAGGATGTTGCGGCCGTACTCAATTGTACGATAGTGAGTTCCCATGCCTGCCTGGGTGCTCTTGCCTTTCTTCCATTTTTTTGTTAGTCTGGGAGAATCTTTACACTCATGAGTTCAGTCCTTCCTCTTTTGTATGTCTATCACTTGCTCCATAAAAAAACTTCCCAAATCCCAATCAGAATTGATGATCACAGTTCCAGTTGACGCGTATGAAAAATTTTTAGAACCCGCAGCCCGGGCACTTTCTGAACGCGCGATGGTCAAGGGATTTCGCAAAGGCCATGTGCCATACGAGATGATGCGCAAAGAAGTGGGGGATATGGCGATTTTGCAAGAGGCATTGGCCGATATTGTCGAGTCTTCTTTTCTTCAAGCCATTCGAGAAGCGAATGTGGAAACCATCGGCTCTCCTTCCATTTCTATCCAAAAGATCGCTCCAGGGAATGACATCGTGTATGGGGCAACTGTGGCATCGCTTCCGGATGTGAAGATTATTGATCTTGATAAGATTAAAATCGAACAAAAACATACGCCAGTCGAAGAGTCCGATATTCTTTCTGCCATGGAAACACTTCGAACATTGCAGGCTACAGAGGTGATAACATCCGGGAAAGCCACCGGTGCGGACAAAGTCATCGTAGATTTTTCTTTGTTTCTTGATCGTGTGCCGGTCGAAGGGGGGCAAGCAAAGGATTTTCAGGTGTATTTAAGTGAAAAACAATTTATACCCGGATTCAATGAACACATCTTGGGCGTGCAAAAAGGCGATGAAAAGAAATTTTCTCTTGCATTTCCCAAAGAGCATTATCAAAAACATCTGGCAGGGAAAATGGTGGATTTTGAAGTCAAAGTAAAAGAGGTGTATGAGCGTATACTGCCTCCGGTTGATGATGCATTTGCCAAACGGCTCGGGCAGGACAATATGGAAGCGCTCAAACATATTCTTCGAAAAAATTTAGAAGAAGAAGCGCGCCAAAAGGTCGAACAACAATTTGAAATCGAGATACTCGATCGGTTGGTCGCAGGATCAACATTTGGAGAGCTCCCGGATGTCCTCGTTGATACAGAGCGCGAGCGGATATATCAAGAGTTGCTTCGCGATCTCGAAAAGCATGGCATTGCGGTTGAGGCCTATCTTCAGGATCTCAAAAAAACCGAGGAAGAAATGCGTATTGGCTTTACTCTCCAGGCGGAAAAGCGGGTGAAGGCCGCTCTTCTCACTCGTCTGATCGCGAAAACAGAAGGGATAGTCGCGACGAAAGAGGAACTCGAAAAAGAGATCGAGATGTTACGAAAGATGTATGAGAATAATAATGAAGAGTATCGCAGTCGCCTCAATCGCGATGATGTGCGAGCAAGTATTGCGCTGGTCCTGCAAAATAAGAAGGTGGTGCAGTGGCTCAAAGATAAAATTCGTACCTAAGATTGTTGAAATACACTGTTGATCACTGTGGCGCATCAACACCACCTCTCGTCCACGGATTGCATCGAAGAATTCTCCACACGGCTTTCGGGCTGCCTTTCAGGGCGCCTTTTTTGTTGATCACCTGATAGCTGTATTCACTGCAGGTTGGAGAAAATTTACAGTACCCAGATGGAAATACAAACCGCGCCCAGAAACTATGATCTGGGGAGAGCAGTTTTTGATAGAGACGAATCGTGGAGAGGAGAATGGTGCGCATATTTTTTTATTCATCTTTCTCCGCCTCTTTTAGCTGTGGCGGATGATATTTTCGATCTTCATGCGAGAGCTGAATGAGATCCTCTCGTATTTTGTTGGGGTGTGGGATAGCGTGCGCGATGAGATTCACGTTTGTGGAGGCAGTTTTGATTGTGACGTCTCCATAATTGAGAAGTGTAGGAAACACCCCATGAATGTCAGAGGTGACATCTTGGATACGGAATAAATCAAGTTCGGAAATAGTTCTTGAAAAGAGTCCACGTTGTTCCACATCAATAACACGATCATTGCTCACGATGGTGAGATCGAGATAAAATTCAATAAATTGAGCAAAGAAAAAAAGATAGATGGAAAGATAATAGATACTTACGGCGAGAATCGTAAGGGGGTGCAGAATTGGGCCATTGAAAAGAGTTGGAAATAACGAATGAAAAAGGAGCCGCAGGAGAAAAGGAACCGACAAAAGGACGAGAAACATGAAAATCGTCGGGACAAATGTGATCCAGTGGTGGCGAAGCACATATATCACATGCTCGTATGATTTTTGTTTGATGAACGTGGCGAGATGCATATGTTGATAGTTCATCTTTGATAGGTAACTTTTGACTCTTCTTCAATCAATATCAAAATGTCGACGGGGGAGAAGAGACGCCAGAAAACCATGCGCTGTTGAAAATAGTGACCGGTGTTTTCCAATTGGTCCCCACAAGAGATCGAAACGTGAGAAAGAGTGTGATCACGGTAAAAGAGACGAGAATGAACGTGATAAAAAAACTCACAGCAGTGAGTGATGCGCTTGCAATAATGTGATAGAGATGGATCAGAGAGAACACGACAAAGACACCGAGAAAGAGGATATAGATGATGAAGAAAATGGAGAGGGGAATGATTACCATAGCGTTTTTCCTTTTGTATCACCCAGATGTTCATACGCTAGTCGGGTCGCCATTCTTCCTCGCGGGGTTCTCTCAATCATACCAATCTGGAGCAGATAGGGCTCGTAAATTGTTTCAAGCGTTTCCATCTCTTCTGCCACTGCGGCAGCCAGGGTATTGAGGCCGACAGGTCCGCCATTGAAGCTGATTAAAATCGCGGTAAGGATTTTCCGATCGACTTTGTCGAGTCCGTACATATCAATATCGAGCATGTCGAGAGCTTCTTCTGCAAGGGTTTCTGTCACAATACCGGTTCCTTTTACTTGCGCAAAATCTCGGACGCGTCTTAAGAGGCGATTGGCGACGCGTGGGGTGTGGCGCGCACGGATTGCGATCACTTTTTCTGTACCAGAGTCGAGAGGTACATCAAGGAGCTCGGCATTGCGGATGATAATTTTTTGAATATCATCGACATCATAAAAATTGAGATGAAACACATGCCCGAATCGGTCGCGAAGCGGACTTGATAGAAGATTGAGCTTTGTTGTCGCCCCAATAAGGGTAAACTTTGGGAGAGGCATGCGGAGTGTTCGGGCAGTAGGGCCTTTGCCCACAATAATATCAAGCGCGAAATCTTCCATAGCCGTGTAGAGCACCTCTTCGATCACTTTACTCATGCGGTGGATTTCGTCAATAAACAACACGTCGCCTTCTTGAAGATTGGAGAGAATGGCAGCCAGATCGCCCACTCGCTCGAGCGCCGGCCCAGCAGTGACTCGAATGTTTCCCTTCATTTCCGTTGCGATAATAAAGGCAAGGGTGGTTTTGCCAAGTCCTGGATTGCCATAGAGAAGGACATGCTCCAGCGGCTCGCTCCGATGCGCCGCGGCTTCGATCGATATGGCGAGTGGCTCTTTGATTTCCTCTTGGCCAATAAATGAGCGAAGGTTTTTGGGACGAAGGGTGAATTCTACCGCATCGGGTTCCTCTTTTTCGTCTTCAAGAGGAGCCGGGTCAATCATTCGATCTGGTGGAGGTGTATCGTGTGTTTCGAATGTCATATGGTACAGAGTAGTATAGTATTCAGCAAAGGGATTAGCAATGCCTTCGGGAAGAGATGATGATCGAGGAGATAGGGGTATTGGCGGGATGAACATTGATCATTGGTTTAGGACGTACGTGTTTGCCATCGGCGTTTACCTCTTTGAGAGGCAAACGCGTATGTCATATGGTTATTGATCATTTCTTTTCGCTTGTGGATAACTTTACTCATTTTTCCAAAAACAACAAACAGATTCGCTCTATTGAGGTAAAAATAATTTTTTGACTGCGGATTTGGAAGTAAAAAAGGAAATGTGGTATACTATGATTCTTAAATCGGAAACCACTACATATTGTGTTTGAAGAGATGTTCAAGCCATATATGTAGTGATTCTTCGCTCGCGCGCTCACCTCATTTGTAGGAGTCTTTCTCTTCTCCCCATCGGGGAATGGTTTTTTCTTTTCTCTCTCTATGTATCCCTCTTCCCTCAAGCAAATCAAAAAAAGAATTGGTCCGGTTGCGGAGTTTAACGGCGACAAGATCTTGATTGCGATGAGTAAAGCATTCGCAGAGGTGAGGGACATAGCAGAGCCAGAGCTCATGCGCGCTCTCACGGCCCATGTGATTGAAGATCTTGAAGCGAGATTTACGGAAGTGATTCCGGGAGTAGAAGATGTGCAAAACGTCGTCGAGAGTGTGCTTATGGAAGAGCATTATTTTGATGTCGCAAAGGCCTATATCATTTATCGGTATGAACATGCCAAGGTGCGGGATGAAAAGAAGCATGAGGTAGAGAAAAAGCTCGAAACCGGAGCGCTCTTTGTGGTCAAGCGGACAGGCGACAAAGAGCTATTTGCCATAGAAAAGATAAAACAGGCTATTTCTTACGCGATTAAAGGGTATGAAGACGTGATCAATCTTGACGCGATTGTGAGTCAGGTGCGCGCCGAAATATATGAAGATATCCCGACCGAGGAGATCAGCCGAAGTATTATCATGGTGCTCCGATCGTTTATTGAGCATGATCCCGCGTATTCATACGCGGCTGCTCAGGCGCTTCTCCTTGAAAATTACAAAATCGTGATCGGTTTTGATCGCATGGATTTCAACAAAATAGATCAACAACTTCGAGAGACATTTGTCGCAAATATTCGTAAGGGAGTACAATCTGGTAAATTGGATCCGCGAATGCTCACATTTGATCTCGAAGATTTGTCTCGCTCTCTCATGTTTGAGCGAGACAAACAGCATACGTATCTCAGCGCTCAGACGCTTGTGGATCGATATTTTCTTCGAGAAACATACGATAGCGAGGTCATGGAAACTCCTCAATCATTTTGGATGCGGGTCGCGATGGGGCTTTCTATTCTCGAGGAGCAAAAGACAGTGTGGGCAAAAAAGTTTTATACGGTGATCTCTACCTTGCGATATGTGCCATCAACCCCGACTCTCTTTCACGCAGGAACCACCCATCCACAAATGAGTTCATGCTATCTCACCACGGTCGAGGATGATTTATCGCATATATTTAAATGTATTGGTGACAACGCGCAACTTGCCAAATGGTCTGGTGGTATTGGCAATGATTGGAGCAATTTGCGCGGCACTGGCGCGCTTATCAAAGCCACCGGAGTCGGGAGCCAGGGAGTAATTCCATTTTTGAAAATTGCCAATGACACCACCTCGGCAATCAATCGAAGCGGACGACGTCGAGGAGCGACCTGCGCGTATCTCGAGATATGGCATTGGGATATCGAACATTTTCTCGAACTTCGCAAAAACACCGGCGACGAACGACGCAGGACACACGACATGAATACAGCCAATTGGATTCCGGATCTTTTTATGAAACGCGTCCGTGATGATGGCGAATGGTCTCTGTTTAGTCCAGAAGAAACTTCCGAGCTTCATCATCTGTATGGTCGGGCATTTGAGAAAAAATACGAAGAATATGAACGAAAAGGAGAACAGGGCATGCTTGCGATGTATCGCAAAGTGCGAGCACGAGAATTCTACAAAAAAATGCTTATTATGCTCTTTGAAACAGGCCACCCATGGTTTACCTGGAAAGATCCGTGCAATATCCGCTCTCCCCAGGATCATGTGGGTGTGGTGCACAGTTCGAATTTATGCACCGAAATTACTTTGAATACTTCGGCAGATGAAACTGCGGTGTGCAATCTCGGGTCAGTCAATCTTGAGCGTCATGTGACGGCAGAAGGAACACTCGATCAGGAGCTTGTCCGCGATACAGTGACGATAGCGATGCGCATGCTCGATAATGTGATTGATGCGAATTATTATCCCACCAAAGAAGCGCGCAATTCCAATCTGCGTCATCGGCCAGTGGGGCTTGGGATCATGGGATTCCAGAACGCGCTCTACAAACTCAATATTCCGTTTGATTCAGAAGCGTGCGTGCGGTTTGCGGACGAGAGTATGGAAGTCATTTCGTACTACGCGATTCTTGGGTCAGCAGAATTGGCGCGAGAGCGAGGACCGTACCAAAGCTATCGCGGATCCAAATGGGATCGAGGCATTTTCCCGATTGATACACTTGATCTTCTTGAGACAGAGCGGGGCATCAAGATTGATGTCGATCGGACAAGCGCCATGGATTGGAGTGTGGTGCGCAAAGCGGTGCAATCGTATGGCATGCGCAATTCGAACTGCTTGGCAATGGCTCCGACTGCGACGATTTCAAATATCGCAGGGACAACACCTACGATTGAGCCGATTTATAAAAATATGTATGTAAAGGCAAATCAGGCAGGGGACTTCACTGTTGTGAATCCATATCTTGTTTCAGATCTCAAAAAACTGGATTTGTGGGATGGTGAAATGGTAGGGAAATTAAAATATCACGATGGCCGTGTGTCGGATATTTCGGAAATTCCGAATGATATCAAACGCAAGTACAAGGAGGTATTTGAAATTGATACGCGATGGCTCATTCGCGCGGCGAGCTATCGCGGGAAATGGATTGATCAGAGCCAATCTCTCAATATTTTTTACGCTGGCCGATCTGGCAAAGAGATGGCAGATATCTATATGCATGCGTGGGAGATGGGGTTGAAGACAACCTACTATTTGCGCACACTCGCGGCGTCCCAAGTAGAAAAATCCACGGTGAGCACAGAGGTATACGGTGAGACGCATCGACGGAAACAATTTACTGAAACAACAGGCTCCGAGGGTCTGTCTGGATCTCCGTACGCAAACGCAGACGTTTCTGCCGCTCCGCATAAGGCGGAAATTTCTGTTCCCAATCCTGTCACTCCTGTTCGATCGTTGGGTGCCATGTCAAACGAAGGGGCAAGCGTCCTTTACAGAAGTGTCGAAATCGATGCGCCACAAATGTGCAAAATAGATGATCCGGATTGCGAAGCATGCCAGTGATAACCCACATGGCCTAAATCAACACTATATGCCTATCAATAAAACAAGCGATCGCGTTGACATCAACAAACGCCGTGTGATCAATGGCGCTGACGCCGATGTGATCCAGCTCTATCCCATGAAGCATACGTTTGCATGGGAAGCGTACAACACGGGCAATGCCAATCATTGGCTTCCGACAGAGATCAACATGCAAAATGATATTGAGCAGTGGCGCGGCGCTGATTTTCTCACAGAAGATGAACGGCACGCGTTCAAGACCGTGCTTGGATTTTTTACCACCGCCGATTCGATCGCGGCCAACAATATCGTGATCGCCATGTATCGCCACATTACATCGCCCGAGTGCCGGATGTATCTCTTGCGCCAGGGATATGAAGAGGCAATTCACACGCACGCGTATCAATATATTGTCGAGAGCTTGGCGCTCGACGAGGGAGAAATTTTCAACATGTACCGCGAGGTCGATTCGATCTATAATAAAGCATCGTTTATTCTCACGTTCAATGAAGGAATCTTCAATCCGCATTTCAAGACGGGCACGCTTGAAGCAAATCAGAAATTTGTCGAGAACATTGTCGTGTTTTCTCTTATCATGGAAGGTATCTTTTTCTACAGTTCATTTGCCGTGATTTTTGGATTTCATCGGCAGAACAAAATGGTGGGATCTGCCGAGCAGATACAATATATTATGCGCGACGAGTCGCAACATCTCAATTTCGGCATCAATATGATCAATGCGATCAAAGAAGAACACCCGGATGTTTGGACACCGGAATTTCAGAAACGAATCATTGATCTGGTGAAAGAAGGGGCTGAACTGGAATGGACATTTGCCGCGAGCGTATTCCCAAAAGGCATTTTTGGCATGAATGCGGACGGATTCAAACAATATATTCAGCATATTGCCGATCGCCGGCTCGCGCGAGTGGGACTGATGGCAGAGTATCATGTTACCAATCCGTTTCCTTGGATGAGTGAAGCAGTGGATCTCTCAAAAGAAAAGAATTTTTTTGAGACGAGAGTGACGGAATATCAGACAGGAGGGACGCTCGATTGGTAACATTTTGTCGTGGATAATTAAAATCCCTCGAAGCATTCGGGGGATTTTGATTTCTTCTCACTTGTTTGTTACACTGGCCATCTCATGAGCTCATAGCGAATTGTACCTCCGCATCGTCACGATTCCTTTTTTCTTCCCTCCAAAACCCGCACGCGCAAAACTCAAACAGCATCGTAGTCACCAACAGCGTTCTCTACACGCCTGTTTTGCCCCTGAGCATTGGAGGCACAAAAAAGGAATCGTAATCATGTTTCTTACAGCAGATACTACTCGCTACAAGTTACTCTTATGCTATCAGTACACATCGAGAAATTCGTCTTTGGAGGACAAGGGCTTGGCCATATCGATGGCCGAGCCGCATTTGTGTGGAACGCATTGCCGGGTGAAATAGTGGAGATGCGGATGATCCGCAATAAAAAAGATTTTGTCGAAGGAATCGCGACAGACATTCTAGAAAAATCACTTGATCGAGTGGAACCGAAAGAGCCACATTTTCTTGCGACAAGCGCGTGGGATATTCTTGCGTGGGAAAAAGAATTGGAATGGAAGCGCGTGATTGCGCGGGAAACATACGCGAAAATTGGAAATTTTGTTTTTCCGGAACATGCTCTTGAGATTGCAACTGATGGACGAATGTATGGGTATCGGAATAAAATGGAGTTTAGCTTTACCATTGGACTTCAGCAATCAGACTACGGACTTTTGAAGTTTGAAAGCAAAAGTCTGAAGACCGGAGAGATACAACTCGCCTTCTTTGAACGTGGTGGGAGAAGCAAAGTCTCGGTAGATGGGTCGGTACTTGCTGAATCTCTCATCAATGAAACAGCACAGAAAGTGTTAGCATGGGTGAATGAACAGGAGATACCAATTCGGAGTTTGAAGAGTCTCATTGTGCGAAGCGGAGAAGGGAGAAGTGTGGCCGCGTTATTTCTCAAAGACGAACTCACATTTTCTTCATATCCTGTTCTCGATAAAACATTTCTGGGTTTTCATATGTATTATTCCACCCACAGATCCCCCGCGTCTGTTCCGAGTAAACTTCTCTTGACTATGGGAGAGGATACGATGGGGGAAACCATTCGAGAGGCGCGCCTTCTATATGGTCCTTTGAGTTTTTTTCAAATTAATGTGCCAATGTTTGAAATTGCTCTCGGTGATATGGCCGAATGGATTCATCCTTCCATGCCCCTCGTTGATTTTTATGCAGGAGTCGGTTCCATCAGTATTCCACTTTCTCACGACCGAGATGAAACAGTATTAGTTGAAAATCACAAAGAGGCGGGTATGTTTGCAGAGAAAAATATTGAAATGAATTCTATTAAACATGCGCGTGTACTCTGTGTACCGGCAGAATCAATGCTCGATGCGATTCGAGCGGATATGATCATTGTTCTTGATCCACCACGTGCCGGACTGCATACTCGGATCATCGAACGACTGCTTCGCGTTCGTCCGCCTCGCGTTCTCTATCTTTCTTGCAATATCGCGACTCAGGCAAGGGATCTTCGACTTCTTTCCGAGGTGTATCGTCCTGCTTTTATGAAGCTCTATAACTTTTTTCCAAGGACACCGCATATTGAAGGATTGGTCGTACTTGATATGATATCGTAAATAAAGAACGAATTCATACAACAGGCGGCTCCATACATGAACGTTTTGACCCTGAGAGTCGGAGGGCACAGAAAAAAGGAATCGTGACGATGCTTCATGCAGTGAATATTACAGAGGAAACTCGCCATCAGTTCGATCAAGAATAATATGCTCGGCACACACGTCTCTCACAACCATCAGCTCATCCCAAAAGAACTTGCCGCTATTTCCATTGGCACTATCGAGTGGACATATGGTTTTGGGGTATATGAACACATTCGGTTTGATCAGGGGAAACCGCGGTTTGCGAAAGAACATGTGAGACGGCTTTTTCATTCGGCCAAGATTATTGGGCTCGAGCACCATATTGATGTGGAGGATATAGAAAAAGATATTGGGGCATTGTTAGAAGCAAATGCCGTTGAAACAGGGAATATCAAAATTTTTTTGATCGGAGGGAAAAGCGCAGATGACGCGCAACTGTATATTTTTTTGCTTCCAAGAAAATTTTTGGATAGAACATTGTATCGGGATGGCGTATCGGTGATCACAAAACAGTATGAACGATTTCTGCCAGAAGCCAAGACACTCAATATGTTGCCAAGCTATCTTTTTTACCGAGAGGCAGAAATGCAGGGCGCGTATGATACGCTGCTTGTTAATCGCGATGGATGTATGCTTGAGGGAACGCGGTCCAATTTTTTTGCCATACAAGGGAAGACACTTGTGACAGCGCCACCGAACCGTGTTCTTCGCGGGGTCACGCGAGAACATGTGATTGCGTCTGCCTTGGCAGAGGGATATTCTGTGAAAGAAGAAATGATTTCATCTGCTGATATTTTTTCTTTTGACGGATTGTTTCTTACAAATACGTCTCATGGCGTTGTTCCGATTCGGGCGGTTGATGAAAAATTGTTTGGAGGGATTTCGGAAGAATTCCGTAGGTTCAGGAAGGTATATGAGGAGTATGTTGAGAAGTTGGAAGAGTCGCCACCATCATCCAACGCTCGATGAGTCGCGCTCGATCGGTTCCTTCGAAATCAAACCAACGCTCAAGAAATTTTTTGATTGACATTTTTCGATATCCGGATTTGGTCGCTGGATCCATGAGATAAATAAAATTTTTAGAAACGTGATAGATAACAGAATAGTGATCACCTTCTTTCCCACTTGTGTCATACCAGCCAACAATGATCGGCAGCTTCTTTTTTTGAATAAGATCTCGCATGTCACGAATCGTGCTTTTTTGTTTGGCTATCACACGTACACCTGTTGCTTTGGCACCCCGAACCATGCCACGGTGAAGCGTGCCATGTTTTTTTGTGGTACGGCAGAGGCGCGCGAGTTTTTTTTCTGGAATCCGTTTGCCGAGATACGCGAGAGCAATCTTAAGACTCGCCGGCCCGCAATAGGCAGGAGATTGTCGGAAGGGTTTGAGTTGGAGTTTAGTTTTTCGTGACATAGGGAATGCGATGTTTTTTTGTGTATGTTTCGTCTCCGGGATAGCTTCCAATACCATCGGCACGTCGTTTTGCTTTTTCATACGCTGTCGCTATATCGTGCGCCTGGTCGTAGGTCATGCCTTTTTTCATGTGGTTATACTCGACAAGTTCGTGATAGAGGGTGTATGGAATTTCTCGAGGATCCTGAGTTATATCAATCCAGATTTCTCCTTTTGGCACGTATGAATAGACAAGATGGTGACCTCCAAAACTAAACTCCGGGTCAATAGAGAGTCTGACTTTTGTCCCATCAACAGAGACGATGTTCATGCCATGTTTTTTTTCTTTTTTTACGACCACAGAGAACGTTGTTGACTTCTCGGCCACCCGCTCTTTTATGCGCTTTCTCCATTCATGATAGGAACGGAGCGATGTTTTTTGCCACTCTGCTTCATAAGCAAGAAAAAGACGCGTCTCTTTTTTGAATTGCTTGTCAATCCAGATTTCGTTTGCCGGAATATACCACTTTGGCGAGAATTCACTGCCACTGTGCGCATGGCAGATACTGAATTCCGGATCAAGGACACTTCGGATACGAAATCCGTCAACATAGCGAATTTTCATAGAAAAAGAAAAAGAATACGTCTGTAGCATGACGGAAATAAGGACTTTTGTCAAGGGACAGAGCATGATACAATACGGGCATATGTCTATCCTCATTTCTGGATCCCTGGCCTATGATTACATCATGGATTTTCCAGATAGCTTCAAACACCACATTCTCCCGGATCAAGTGCATGTTTTGAATGTGTGTTTTGTCGTGGATCGGTTGAAGAAAAATTTTGGGGGCACGGCAGGAAACATAGCGTATACCATGAAACTCTTGGGGGGAGACCCCCAGATCCTCGCAACCCTCGGCTCTGATGCCGAAGAGTATCTCGCATATCTCAAATCTTTTTCTATCCCTACACAACATATTGCTATGGTCGAAGACATTCTCACTGCCTCGGCCTACATCACCACGGATAAAGATGACAATCAGATCACGGCTTTTTTCAATGGAGCGTTGCAAGAAGCCTCTGAGTTATCTATTGGTGATGTCAAAGAAAAAATTGATTTAGCCATCGTCGCTCCTACCAAAAAAGAGGCGATGATGAAACATGCCAAAGAATGTTATATAAAAAAAATTCCATTTGTATTTGATCCTGGCCAACAAGTAACGGCGCTGACTTCCCAGGAACTCATGCAAGCAATCGGACAGGCGTCATTTGTGATTGGCAATGATTATGAAATGAAATTGATCGAACAAAAAACAAGATGGGATACTGAAGAACTTTTACAACACGTACAAACAGTCATCATTACTCTTGGAGAACGCGGATCTATTATACGGACAAAGGATGAATTGTTTGAAATTGCGTCATGTCCGCCACGCTCCGTGGATGATCCGACCGGCGCCGGTGATGCGTATCGCGCGGGATTTTTTACCGCGTACACAGGAGGGTATGATCTTGAAACATGTGGACAAGTGGGCTCTGTTGCCGCCGTCTACGCAGTAGAGTGTTATGGCACACAGAATCATCGATTTATACAAGATGAATTTACAACGCGTGTGAAGGAAATGTATGGAAAAAAATATGACTTTCTTCCGTCAATATAAATTCACCATCAGCTTTTTTTTCTCGATTATCATCGCGATTATCTTATTTTCGACCAGTGTTTTTGACAAAATAATTTTAGCGCTCGATGACTTTGGGTATGTCGGCGCATTTCTGGCGGGTGTCTTGTTTTCTTCCACGTTTTTTTCTGCCTCGGCCGCGTTGTTTTTTGTTGATCTTGGCGAGCATCTGAATCCATTTGCGATTGCATTTTTTGGAGGTTTAGGCGCCATGATAGGCGATCTTTTTATGTATCGCTATCTCAAAGAAAGTATTCTCGAAGAAGTGAAAGCGCTGGCTTCGGTTTTTATCCCAGCGCATCATCGAGAGAAAATGGAAGCGGCGACAAAGCGGGCTGTATTTCTTTGGACCGTGCCATTTTTGGCAAGCACTCTTATCGCCTCGCCATTGCCAGATGAGATTGGACTGGCGCTTTTTAGTCTGGTCAATTTTCATCCGAAGTATCTTTCAGTGATTACATTTCTCTTGAACGCGCTTGGGATTTTTGTGCTGGTGTTTCTTGGGTATACTACTGGTTCTTAACACGTACCTCAACACTACAACCTATGATTTTGGTCACCTTCTCGCCCTT
>CAYJXK010000021.1:0-14975 GCA_964374115.1 uncultured Gammaproteobacteria bacterium | reverse complement strand
CCCTTCCCCCTTTCGTGCTCCCTATGGTATACTTGCCCCATATGAAAAAACCAACTATGACAGTCGGTATATTGGTTTCTCTCTATCTTTTTCTCCCCTTCATTCCAGTGATCGCCGCAGAAAATTCAGCATTTGACCCCAATTTTATTATCAGTGACGAAGAAATGCAAGATGCAAATAGCATGACTCGAGGTGATATTCAAACATTTCTCAAAGAAAAAGGAGGTTTTATTGCCACGCTCAAAACCCTTGATGCTTCTGGCAAAAGGAGAAAAACATCAGAAATTATCTATCGAGCGGCCAAAGAATACACCATCAATCCGAAATATATTCTGGTAAAATTGCAAAAAGAACAAAGTTTGATTACCGACCCCGACCCCACTCAAAAACAACTTGACTGGGCAACAGGCTATGGAGTATGCGACAGCTGTAAAACAGATGATGAAAAAATACAAAAATACAAAGGCTTCGGGACACAAGTGGATAATGCGGCTGGCATCATGCGCTGGTATTATGATCATGTCACAGAGCAAGCATGGATCAAACGACCCAACATCGTATATGCCATTGATACTACTGAGGTAAAACCAGCAAACTTTGCCACGGCATTTTTGTATACATACACGCCACATCTGAACGGCAATGAAAATTTTTGGAAACTTTGGCAACAATGGTTCGACCAGATTTACCCAGACGGCACATTGGTAAAAACAGAGAGAGAACCGATCGTGTACGTGCTTCAAAATAAAAAGAAACGCCCATTTTCGAGCATGACCGCGCTCACCACGCGATATGATCCGAAACGGATTATTATGATCCCGGAATCAGAACTCGCTCGATATGAACTCGGGACCCCTATTACTCTACCCAATTATTCTGTACTACAACACGAGCATACCTATTATCTGCTCGATGACGACACGCTTCGTCCATTTTCCGAGGAAACTCGCAAAAAACTAGGATTTCATCCGGATGAAATCCTCTCCGTCTCCGCAGAGGATATCGCGCCGTATCGCATGGGAGGAGAGATACAGCCGACCGACGCAGCCCCGCTTGGAAAAGTAGTCCGAGTGAAAGGGACACAATCTCTCTTCTACATCAAAGATAATATCTATTATCCTCTTGTGGATGAGACAATCGCAAAAATAAATTTTCCAGAATTGAAGATCACTTCCATCACATTGGAAGCGCTCAACAAACTTGAAGAATCCTCTGAGTTGATTCTTCTCAAGGATGGCACGTTACTGCGCGTCAAAGGGAGCACAAACATTTATGTTGTTGAACATGGAAAAAAGAGACGTATCCCCTCTGAAGATGTATTTCTGAATTTAGGATATGAGTGGTCACAAGTCATTTCTGTGAATGACACAGTGGGTCTTGCCCATCCGAGTGGCGCTCCGCTCACGCTCCGACGTCCGATTGCGATGACAGCGTCAGAAAACATTGTCTCAACGACCGTACCGTCGACTCCTGCATCGGATCTCCTGCAACGAACACCAAAAGAAGAAACCGTCGTGATCGGGATAGCATTTGAGACACCTATGGATGTGTACGCTGTCGCAGACTATGATACGGGCAACATACTTGCAGGAAAAAATATTGATGTGGTCCGGCCGATGGCATCGCTTGCCAAAGTGATGACCGGCTATCAACTGTTGAAAGAAGGAATCAAGATGGATAATGTGACCACCTTTGAGCCCGCGACACACAAAGAAACATACCATAATTACCGCATTGCGGAAGGTGAAAAGGTAAAAAACAAAGATCTCATGGACGCCATGCTTATTTCTTCCGTGAATACACCGGCCCGAATGCTTGTGTCAAATGTGGAATCGAACGAATCAGAATTTATCAAGAAAATGAATGGAAACATTGCCTCTTGGGGACTTTCAAAAACGCGGATTGCGGATGTGAGCGGGGTAGAGCTCGCCAGTGTTACCACAGGAAGAGAATATGCGACACTGTTTGAAAAAGCCATACGACTCCCCAAACTTCGCACCATCCTCGGAAAAAAATCGTACGAGTACAAAGAAATTCTAGACATCGATGGAAAGCCAAATCATGCAGACACTCATAGCAATGACCTCGCGCTCGACTCGTCTCTTTCGTATAGAGTCCTCGCGAGCAAAACTGGGTATCTGGAAGAAGCCGGGACAAGTCTCGTGATGCTGGTCGAGCGAAAAGCGGATGAAAAACGATTTATTCTCGTGACAATGGGGAATCCAGAATCGCACAAAACGAAAAAATTTGATGAGCCGAAACGTTTCTCGCTCTGGGCTATGAAAACATTTTAATCTATGTCTCTTTCTTTTGCCGCGTTCACTCCTCATTCCCCTCTTCTCATTCCTTCGATTGGAAAGGAAGAAACGAACAAAGTAGAAACAACCACAAAAGCCATGGAGCGCCTCGAACAAGAGCTCTATAGCGTGAAGCCTCAGCTTATTTGTATTATCTCACCACACGTTGGATTATTTGAAGATGCGTTTACGCTGAATGGTCACGTATCGTTTATTTCCAACTTTTCAGAGTTCGGAGATGTCTCTCCATCGTCTCACTGGACCGGAGCGCCAGAGATAGCGGCCCGAATTGTCCATCGTGTTCGCTTGCGCGACATTCCGATACAACTCATCAGTGAGGAAGCGCTCGATCATGGATGCACTGTTCCTTTGGCGTTTCTCACTCATCATTTGGGTGAATGTAAAATACTTCCGATTGGGTTTAGTAAAAGAAGTCAAGAGGATCATGTTCATTTTGGAACACTTCTCGGTGAATATCTGTTTGAAACAGACAAACGAGTGGCTGTGATCGCATCAGGTGATCTCTCTCATACGCTTTCTGAGGAATCTCCCGGAGGATTTCATCCGGATGGGGCTGTGTTTGAAAAAAAAATTCTCTCGTCTCTTGAAAACGGCAACACTACTGATATTATTCATATAGACAAAAATGTAGTACAACATGCGGATGTATGCGGATATCAGTCACTCCTTATCCTCCTTGGCATTCTCGGCAATCTCCCATACCATTTCGAGACGTATGCGTATGAAGCCCCCTTTGGTGTGGGATACCTTACAGGACATTTTACCTGGTGATGAACTCTAGTGTGTTTGCGCACGTGATTCCCCTTCGACGTGTTCCTCGACGATTTTCTCTCCTCTCATACTACATCCCAGAAGAATTTGGAGATCGGGTTGAGGCTGGGAGCATTGTCGCCATTCCTTTTCAAGCCTCCACTATTCTCGGGCTTGTTTTTGAGGTGAAAAAAACCCTTATAGCTCCTCTCAAACCAAAAACAGTGAAACCGCTGGCTGACGTACTCCATAACACGCCGCTTCTCGAGGAGTCTCATTGTCTCTTTCTCAAAACTATGACTTCATGGTATGGCGCGCCTCTGTCAACTCTCGCACGCATGATGTTGCCCCCGCTTCAAAAAAAGAAACTACGAACAGAATCGGTCATACGACGACAACCCAGAGAAGGAAAAAGGGAGAAAGAATACTCCCGAATGATATCTTGTTACCATACAGAGGCGGAACATGCCGCATTTTTCAAAAAATACGTGAAAGGAAATACGCTCATCATTGTCCCAGAGAGGTTCCTCATACCCGAAGTCGCGCATCTTCTCTCCGGCGAAAAGCGCGCGACGATCATGTGGCATAGTGGGCTTTCTGAAAAACAACAATTTGCCACATGGTTTCAGGTCCGCAATGCGCGGGAAAACACGGTGATTATTGGCACACGCGGCGCGATATTTCTTCCTTTTCATGCACTCGATACGATTATCATTGACTATGAACATGATGCACAGCATAAGCAGTGGGATCAAACACCAAAGTATCACGTGAAGGATGTTGCGCCATTGCTCGCGTCGCTGTATGGAGCGACGCTTCATTTTCTCAGTTTTTCCCCGAGTAGTGAGAGTTATTTTCTCGTGCACAAACGCCAGTGGAAAGGAAAGATCGCCTTCCCTGCCGCGTCGCCTCTTCCCATTCTCACAAATCTTTCCCATGAACGACGAATAAAAAACTATTCCCCGATCTCTAGCCCTGTTATGGATGCGCTCGAACGACACGCATCTGGCGACATTTTTTTGTATCTCAATCGGCTGGGATTCGCAAGAGCGGTCTCCTGTCGGGATTGTGGAAAAAGAGAAACATGCGCCACCTGCGGATTTCCGTTTGTCTATCACGCAGAGACGAAAACGCTTCAGTGCCATTATTGTCACAAAAAACATACCATCTCCTCTGTCTGTCGTTTTTGCGGTTCCACGCTTTTGGCATACCAAGGGATGGGAACAGAACAAGTGGAAACATATATACGAACGCTTCCGGTTGCAAAAAAAATGAAGGTGCGCCGTATTGACAGCGAAACGGAAGAAAAGCCGCTCGAAGAAGAAAAAAATTATCTGATTATCGGCACCAGCAAAGCATTCCCCTCCATCCGATGGCAAAAAACACAGATGATCGTCTCTATTGATATTGACCAGGAGCTAAATATCCCCGAATACACGGCAGAAGAACGTGTGTGGCATTCTGTCGCTGAGATACAATTTCGACGACCCAAAGAAAGCATGTTTTTTATCCAAACATATCACCCAGAACATGTGATTCTCAGATCAGTAGCAGAGCCGGATCGATGGTATCGCACCGATTTGTCTTATCGCCTCCTTTTTGGATACCCACCATACCGATATTTGTGCCGATATATCATTGGGCGGGAGACAAAGTTTCTCGCGCAAAAAGAGGCAGTTTGTATGCATGATCTGATTGAAAAACGTTTGACAGAGGCAAAAAAAGATATTATGCTGAGTGCTCCGATCGAGATGCACCCATCGTATGCCAAAGGAAAATTTTGGTACGCTCTTCTTCTTCGTTTCCATCCGGATTCCTGGGGAGAGTATCTCCCATGGATCAATACATTCATTCCCGATGGATGGAAAATAGATCCAAATCCGATTTCGTTGCTAAGCGTATTATGATCTATGCTTCCTATTATCACCCTTCCTACTCTTACCATTCGAGAACCTTCCAAAGAAGTCGCGCTCGATGTTTTGTTATCCGACAATACCCAAGAGTGTATCAAAAAGATGATTCCAACCATGTATGAAGCTGACGGCATTGGACTGGCCGCGCCACAAATAGGAGAAAACATTCGTACATGTGTCATCGGGAGAAGCGCGCTTCCGCCAAAAATAAAAATGCAAAAAGGCGCTATTGACCGCGAAAAAGATCTTGTTCTTGTCAACCCCACATGGCAGCAGACAAGCAAAAAAACAGAATGGGACACAGAAGGATGCCTTTCTGTCCCCAATGTTTTTGGAAAGGTAAAACGATTTCGAGATATTGATGTACAGGCATGGAATCAGCAAGGTGAAACACTCTCATTTGAAGCTCATGCTTTTTTTGCCCGTGTGATCCAACATGAAGTGGATCATTTGAACGGCATCCTTTTTGTTGACAAAGCAAAAGATGTATACACTGTCGCGGAAAACCAAAAGAAAATTTTTTTTGATACTCTTCGCAAGGAGCGAGAAAATAAAATTTAAAACCATGCAACAACAAGATAACGACAGAATACGGATCATCTTCTTCGGCACGCAGGAATTTGCCGCCACCATCCTCGAAGGACTTATCCACAGTTCTCTTTTTTCTGTCACAAATATTATGACACAACCAAGAAAACCTGTGGGGCGAAAGAAGGAAATACAAAAATCGCCAGTGCAAATGGTCGCTGAAAGATATGATATTGCGGTTGACCAACCTCCCACATTAAAAAATTACCCATTACCCATTACCCATTATCAACTCGCAATTGTCGCACAATATGGTCTTCTTATACCAAAAAATATTCTGGAATCTTTTCCTTTGGGAGTCCTCAACGTCCATCCGTCACTTCTTCCAACATATCGTGGAGCAACTCCAATACAGACAGCGCTCATGCATGGAGACACAGAAACGGGTATCACCATTATGAAATTGGATGAGGGCATGGACACAGGACCAATACTTCTTCAAAAAAAAATCTCTATTTCCCCAGATGAGACCTATCCTGAATTGGAAAAACGACTCGCGCATTCCGGTCTTGATGCCCTTCTCGAGACCATCCCTCCATATAGCAAAGGAACGCTCATTCCGACTCCGCAGGAAAATAGTCGAGCAACATATTGTCGAGAACTGACGCGCGATGATGGTCGGATTGATTGGCAAAAAACAAACAAAGAAATATACAATCAGTATCGCGCGCTCCAGAAATGGCCTGGGATCTGGACCATGTGGGATGCAAAACGATTAAAACTTCTTCGCGTGCAACCAATCGAAAAAACTGGGGTGCCAGGTATCGTATCGATTCATAAAAAAAATATTCTTGTTGGCTGTAAAGAAAACTCATTGGAAATTATGGAACTACAAATCGAAGGAAAAAAATCGATGGATGCAAAAGCATTTATCCATGGCCATCACACATTCTCTCATGCGCGTTTTTCATAAACAACCTCTTATTCCTCTCGTTTTGGTGTACGTCCTCATTCGTGCGCTTTCTTTTTTGACATGGAATCACCCACTCACCAATCAGGTTATTGCCGCCCTTCTTATCGGCTCATTTGCGTATCTCTGTCTCAAAAAACTTCCATTGGCATGGGTCGTTCTCATTGGAGAAATTCTTCTTGACGGCTCTGGACATTTTTTCGAACTCTTCGGATTCTTGCTACGCACGTGGTTTTTGGGCATCTTTGCTCTTACGTGGCTTACGCAACAGTTCATTCATGTCAGATCGGAATCATATGTTCTCGATCGAGAACATATGATTCCGAAACATACATATTTTGAGGTGCTCGTCGTAGGCGTCTCCCTCATCTTTGCATTTGTAAATGGATTTTTTCATCAGCACACGCTTATCTACATCGTTCAGGACATGCTTCTTTTCCTCTTCCTTCTTCTCCTTTTCCCAGCACTCGATATGAAACACAATATCTCCGCTCCTGTTCAATATATTGTAAAAGCATATCTTATTGGGTCTTCACTTTTTACACTTTTTACATTCTTTTTTTATACAACAAGTATCTTCAGCCTGCAAGATAATTACTATCATTGGTTTCGCAATGTCGTTGCCGGAAAAATTACTGACCTCGGCAACAATTTCTTTCGGGTTGTCTTGCCAGAACACCTCTACATTGTGCCAGTGATTCTCATCATAGCATCGTTTCTGATGAGAGATCCAAAAAATAAAAAATTATGGTTTTTTGTGCTTTGTGCAGGACTCGTATTTGCGCTGAATTTTACTCGAATATATTTTGTCGGACTCGTCGTTGGATTTTTGGTGCTTGTATTCAAAGAAAATTTCAAACGATGGTTCTCGATATCTGCTCTGGTTTTCCTTAGTATTTTTTTACTCTTCATGTCTGTTCACTTCGTTGCCAGTCGCGGACAGTCGTTTGGCTTTGAACTCCTAGGATTGCGCATCCTCGGCGTGGCAGCGCCATCGGCAGACGTCAGCGGCGCCATTCGCTTGGCAATTTTACCTGATGCTATTCGACAAATAAAAGAAAACCCCCTACTGGGTTCTGGACTTGGGGCGACTGTCACGTATATCCACCCCGTCACGAAAGAAGTGGAAACACGAACACAATTTGACTGGGGTTATCTGGAACTTCTCACAGAGCTTGGAATTTTGGGGACACTCATGTTCCTTGCTTTTCTGTTCCTCATTCTGTATCGCCTCGCGCGCGTCACGTATGCATCTTCTGACGCCACAGTTCCAAAAAATCCTCTCTTACGAGGTCTTCTCGCTGGAGGAACTGCGTTGTTTGTCATAAACATAACCTCTCCAGCATTGTTTCACGGATTTGGTATTCTTTACTTTGTGGCAATATTTGTCACGTCTCATGTACATGCAAAGCATTCATCGAACCCCCACCAATTCCACGCCGAAGTTCAATGTGCCGCCACTAGTGATGGTAAACATTGTGCGCCCCAGCCGAGTAAGTATCGCCCCCGGCTTTGCCGGGGGTTTTCCCGTGATAATAAATCAAGGAGACGCTGTGCGTGACAGCCTCTCAAAAGAGGTCTCGCACCCCTATGTGCGTGCGAGACTAGTCTTGCCCCTCCGCTACCGGCTCTAGTCGCCTTTGTTCCTTCAGTATGTATTCCAAGCTTTCTTGTCCAGACCACGGAATAGCTTCTCGCGATGGATCGCCTCTTGGCGGAGCCATTGGTTCCTTTCCTCAGAGGTTCTGCACTAAGACACCGTCGTGGGATGCCACTTTCCACCGCGTCTCCGGAACCATCCCCCCAAGCACCAAAAACATCGCACAATCAAAGATCACACTCTTTTCCGTGGCGTCCCCATGCCTGCCTCCAAAGAAGCAGTGCCCAAACGCCCGACCAGATCCCCACTGACCAAGCGCCTGTGCACTTGGTCGGATTTTCCCTTAGATTAGCAAAAAACAAAAAAATGACAGAAACGAGATGAACATCTCACGATGTGCATGTCGCTTCCGTCATTTGAGATGGAAGGTCGCATTGGGCGACGTCGCATAATGCATGTCTCCTGTCGATGATTTTGAGAGGCAAACGCGTATGTCCTCATACCATCTGATCGGGATACAAAATCAGCCACATGAAACAGTGAATGTGGCTTTATAACTCGCCTTGAAATTCCTCTAGCAACTTTTTCGCTTTTCGACTCACTCGTTTTGGAATGTCAACAATGACTCGCACATACTGATCCCCGCGTCCTCCTCCACGCACATGAGGAACACCGAGACTTTTGAGCCGAATCTGCTGTCCCGATTGGGTCCCTTCCGGGACAACTACTTTTTTCTTTCCGTGAAGAGTAGGAATCTCTACGGTCGCGCCAAGAACAGCCTGTGGATAATTGATTTTTATGTCAGAATGAATATCAAATCCATCGCGCTCAAAACGCGGATCGGTCTTTACATGAATTTGCACATATAAATCTCCTGGGACACTTCCCGCTCCAGCACTCTCGCCTTTCCCTGACAAACGAATCGTTTCTCCATTGTCAATACCTGCCGGAATTTTGATTCGATATGTGGATTCACTTCGTACTCGCCCACTCCCACCGCAATGGCGACATTGCTTCTCTGGCACTTCTCCTCTACCGTCGCAGGCATGGCAGCTCACCACGGTCTGCATTGCGCCAAGAATGGTTCGTTGCGTATGAGCCACTTGCCCCTGCCCGCCACATATATCGCATTTTTTCATCTTGGAACCTGGCTCAGCGCCAATTCCGCCGCAGACGTCACAGGAATTGTGCTTCATGAGTCGGATCTCTTTTTCTGCACCAAAGGCCGCCTCTTGAAAGGCGAGCTCAATATCAACAGCAATGTCTTGACCTTTTCTCTCTTGACGCCCCCGATTTCTTCCACCTCCGCCAAAAAAATCTCCAAAGATATCGCCCAAATCCACTCCTCCAAAATTGGAACCTCCACTCTGGAATCCTCCCTGTCCTCGTGCCGCTTGCATGAAATCTTCCCAGCTCATCCCATGCCCAAATCCACCTTGTTGATCGAAGGTGGCGCCAAATTGGTCATACTGCTTCCTTTTTTCTGCGTTTCCAATGACTTGGTAGGCTTCATTTATTTCTTTGAACTTGTCTTCATTGCCGCCCTGTTTGTCTGGATGATATTGATGCGCCAATTTGCGAAATACCTTTTTGATCTCATCTTGCGAAGCATTCTTCTTAACGCCGAGAATGTTGTAATAGTCCTTCGCCATAGATGGGGTTACTGTAACGCGGCGCTATTAAACACCACCTGAAATGGCTTGCAGTAAATGATCACCGATTTGTATGCGCTTATATCCGAAAGGACTGATGATGGAATATCGTAATTCTGATTTCCTTTATTGCCTTTCAATTTTGCAAGTTCGATATAGTCACCGAGATCGCTTGAAGACTCCACAGACCCGCTCTTGGAAAGAAGAACTCTGAGATCTGGCCCATTAATAACATCGAGGTTTTCCAATCGGAGAATCGCCCCAACCCCGCTCGGCGATGCTCCCAAAGAAATAATTTTTGCGTTTCCCGTTCCTTCGTGCGCGACATTCACAAAAGAACCACTCGCGAGCACCTTTGGTTTGTCGGATTCAGCAGGCATGGTTTCTTTCATCGTAATATCTTTTTCTTCATATTCCTTCATAACTTTCATAAACATACTCATAATCTTCTCATCTGGAATCTGCTGATTCAGATTGGTAGATGTGGCAACAGCGTTATCATTTTTTGATTTCCATTGATTGACTGTATCGCTGAGCTTCGCCTTAAGCTCGTCCACTTTGGTTTCTTGTAGTTTCTCTCCTGCTTTTTTGAGCCCTTCGCCCGTGGAATCGAGCGCCTTGTTGAGCGCTTTTTCCACAATTGGATCAAGGGCATCATTGACCTCTTTGTCAATAAAAATCGGCGAAAGAAGCCAATAGCCGATGCCAAGGATACTGATGAGCCCGACGAGGAAAAAAAGTTTTTTCATACTGTGGGTGGCTATGATGCTGTTTGAGTTTTGCGCGTGCGGATTTTGGAGGGAAGAAAAAAGGAATCGTGACCATGCGGAGGGACAATTCGCTATGAGTTCATTGAATATCAGTATACCGTATTTTTTATGTCTTGTCGTCCACGACCTCTCCTTCGATCGGACCATTTTGATTTTTTGTTTCATCACCAGAACCTGGGGAATCCTTTTGTTCTTGGCTGTACATCTTCATCCCAACAGCCTGCGCGGCTCGGGAAAGATCTTCTGATGCCGATTTCATCGCGTCTACGTCTTCTGTATCTTTTACTTCTTTGAGTTTGGTAAGCGCGTCTGTCACGGCCTTGCGTTCTTCATCAGTAACTCCGATCTTTTTCTCGTCCACCTCTTTCATCATTTTTTCCGTGGTATATACCATGGTATCCGCGGTATTTTTGAGTTCGATGAGTTCACGCTTCTTTTTATCATCCTCGGC
Organism: uncultured Gammaproteobacteria bacterium; assembly: GCA_964374115.1. Taxonomy (GTDB): domain Bacteria; phylum Patescibacteriota; class Patescibacteriia; order Magasanikbacterales; family UBA922; genus CAYJXK01. Next base: position 4,023 of record CAYJXK010000021.1, on the reverse strand, counting down.
GTGCAACTCAGCATCTTTCTTCATTCGTTCGATATCATCCTTGGAAAGGCCACTCGAAGCCTCAATTCGAATTGCCTGCTCTTTCCCAGTTGCTTTGTCTTTTGCCTTCACATTGAGAATACCATTGGCATCAATATCAAATGTAACCTCCACTTGAGGAACGCCGCGAGGAGCGGGAGGAAGACCATCGAGAATAAATCGTCCGAGTGTTTTGTTGTTGGCTGCCATGTCGCGTTCACCCTGGAGCACATGAATTTCCACACTGGGCTGATTGTCTACCGCGGTAGAAAAAATTTGCGATTTGCTTGTGGGAATTGTCGTATTGCGTTCAATGAGTTTGGTCATCACGCCCCCGAGGGTTTCAATGCCGAGAGACAATGGGGTTATATCGAGAAGAAGAATCTCTTTTCCCAGATCTCCCTGCAATTGTCCTCCCTGGATCGCGGCGCCCACAGCGACAACCTCATCTGGGTTCACGCTGATATTTGGCTTTTTTCCAAAGAATTCTTCCACTTTTTTCTGCACGAGTGGCATGCGTGTCATCCCACCGACAAGAATCACTTCATGAATTTGATTTTTGTCGAACGTGGAATCCGCGAGCGCCTGACGTACCGGCACCATGGTGCGCTCGAGGAGTTCCCCGACCAGGTCTTCAAGTTTTGCCCGGCTGAGTTTGATGTTGAGATGTTTTGGTCCGTCTGCAGTCGAGGTGATAAATGGTTCATTGATTTCTGTTTCTGGAGTGCTCGAGAGTTCAATCTTGGATTTTTCCGCGGCATCTTTTACTCGCTGGAGCGATAACGGATCTTTGGATAAATCCACTCCTTCCATTTTTTTGAATTCATCAATAATCCACTCAATAATGCGTTTATCAAAATCATCACCGCCAAGATGCGTGTCGCCATTCGTCGCTTTCACTTCAACCGTGGACTGATTGGTCGTTGGATCATGAGAAATTTCGAGAACAGAAACATCAAACGTGCCTCCTCCCAAATCATACACCACAATCTTTTGATCTTGTTTTTTATCAAATCCATAGGCGAATGCGGCGGCAGTTGGCTCATTGATAATACGGAGCACCTTGAGACCGGCAATCTCGCCAGCATCTTTGGTTGCTTGTCGTTGCGAATCATTAAAATACGCTGGAACAGTGATGACCGCTTCGGTAATATTTTCTCCCAGCCGCTCTTCCGCGTCCGCTTTCAGCTTTTGAAGGATCATGGCCGATATTTCTGGAGGAGTGTAAACTTTGTCTCCTATTTTGACCTTTACTTTTTCCCCTTCGGCAATAATCTCGTAAGGAACATGTTCCCGAACCATGCCTACTTCCCGATCTGTGGGCCTTCTCCCAATAAGTCGTTTGATAGAATAGAGCGTATTTTTTGGATTTGTGATCGCTTGACGTTTTGCAAGCTGTCCTACGAGACGTTCTCCTGATTTGGACAGAGCGACAATCGATGGTGTGGTACGAGCGCCTTCTTTGTTTTCAAGCACTTTTGGTTGGCCGCCTTCGATAATAGCCATGCATGAATTGGTTGTCCCCAAATCAATACCTAAAATTTTTGCCATAAAATTATAAATTATAGTTATGAGTAAAAAAAACGACTTGCCAGTCCGTAACGCAGCGAAGACTGGTTCCGAGTGTGTTAGGCATACTGTGTTAAAAAATAAAAAGTCATTGTCACTTGGCTACCACGACTTTTGCCGGTTTGATTACTTTGCCGCGAAGGCGATAGCCACCCTCTATTTCTTTTACGATTGTGTGAGAAGGAGCATCCGCTTCTTCCTCTCCAATTGTTTCATGAATCATGGGGTCAAAAGGTTTTCCGATGGTCTCAATGGCTTCTACCCCATGGACGGAGAGTATATTCCAGAGCTGTTTCATGATGTATCCAATGCCTTTTTTCAGTCCCTCGATCTGCTTTGATTCTTCACCGACGTCACTTGAAAAACTGAGAGCCTTTTTAAAATTATCATATACAGGCAAAAGCTCTTTGAGGAGTTCCACTTCGCTCATCTGTACCCATTCTCCTCGCATCTTTTCGATCTCTTTTTTGAGGTTTTGATAATCAGCCACCGCTCGCTGCCAGCCTGTTTTATATTCTTGTTTTTCTTTTTCTCGTGCGTCGCAGAATCTGCAGAGTAAGGTATTTTGAACGAGATATTTTTCAATAATATCCCGTGTTGTATTTTCAATGTCATCTCGTGCAATTGCATCTTTTGGCATGAGCCAGAGATATTCACTCGCTTCTTCTTTTTGGAGCATCACTGTATTCTCTCCTTCGACCTCAACTCGGAATTCCAATCCGATAAAATGGATGCCTTTATCTTGATATTGAATAGGGGGAATCAAATCCGTCGGAGTGAGAAAGATCGGGTGTCTCACCAAAAGTCCTGTTTCTTCTTTTACTTCTCTTACTAACGCATCCAAAATTTTTTCTTTATATCCAATCTTGCCTCCTGGGGGCACCAATAATCCACCCCATTTCGGAGAACGTATCAATAATACTTCTCCTTTCTTATTGAGAATATACGCTCCAACGACAGTGATTGGTACTGGTGTCATATAATCAAAGAAAGAAGGGATATGTTTTCTGCGTATCGCATGCGTAATGGCCCAAGAAGCATCACCACGTTTGTCTCCCCCACGCGAACTCCTACAATACTACAAAGAGACCCAAAAGGGTTTTCTTTCCCAATGAGAACCCGCACATCCCCTTCATCAATCGCATCAAAGAGATCATCAATTCGTTCTTCACACTGATCAAAAATTTCTGAAATAGAGATCGTTTGGCTCACCTCTTGAAATTCTGGCTGGGAAAATAGATTTCGAATACCCGTATAATAAAAAGAGTTTGGAGAAAACGCAACAAGGATCGTATTTCCCGATACTTCAGCAAGAAATTTCGCGGCTCGTTTTAATTTTTCTTCTTCACCAAGCGATTCATGGGCAATTTTTTGATAATCATCTTGCACTTTTTTCTTGAGAGGAACCGGGGTCATCATTTTTTCCACATAATAGCGGTACCCCTTTTCTGTGGGGATTCGACCCGCAGAAGTGTGTGGATGCGTGAGATAGCCCATTTCTTCAAGATCGCGCAGTTCGTTGCGCACGGTTGCCCCACTAATCTGTAGTTTTCCTTGTTCAACCACAATATGTGACCCGACGGGTCCAGCGGTCTCGATGTATTGCTCAATCACCAATTTGAGAAGCAACTGTTTTCTCTCGTCTATCATATATTATCACTCTCCCCTTTTGAGTGATAATATACCATTCCCCAAAAAACCTTGTCAAGGTCTGTGGATAAAAATAGCCAAAAAAACGAAAGACTATGAGCTGATTGCCACTATTAAAGGACGTATACGTTTGCCTCTCAAAGAGGTGAGCGCCGATAGCAAACGCGTACGTCCACTATTATTCTCCCGCGGTCCGTTTGAATTCTTCGACCGAGGCTACTTCACTCAAAAGCACATTTTCCACATAAATACCACGGGAATAGAAAATACGCTCGAGTTCGCTTTTGAGTTCAGTCTCGACCGCGTCTCGCTTTGCTCCCACAATATCCTGGAAAGAAAAACGACTCATCACCATGCGGATACGACTGCGAACGGTGGGACGAATAATTTTAGCGACAAAATCTTCACCAATGGTCTGCCAGATAGCGGGGATCTGATGAATATCCAATCGAAGTAAAATGGTCCCTTCTACTCCTGTGCGTTTCCCATCTTGGGTCACTGCGCCAATTGGAATATCGCCCATCGCTCGCTCATGCTCTGGATTGAATTCTCGAGAAATACTATATTCAAGTGTCTGTGTGTTGAAGAGCTTGGCTTTTTGCCAAAAAGGAATTTTGAAATGCAATCCCGGTGTCAATACTTTTTTCAATACCCCGCGCCCTAGATCATACACGCACGCCACATATCCGGGCGGCACATAAATAAAAAATCCTTTGAGAACATCTTCCATGACAAAGGAATACATGAGCTGATCGAGTGATTGGCCTGCCATAGTTAGTGCTTAAA
>CAYJXK010000020.1:0-16141 GCA_964374115.1 uncultured Gammaproteobacteria bacterium | reverse complement strand
GTTTGGTTTAAAAAATGAGGTAAAAAGAGTTTCGTAATTCAAAGCTTGGAGAGGCAAACGCGTACGTCCTAAAATCATGTTATACAGTGGAATTGTGATATGTTCGGATGGTTCCCACCATGAGGGTCTCCGCTTCTTTCAGTCCATGTTCTTCGAGTGTCCAGGACGCGCGCTCGGGTGTGCCGTTGGGATGAAATAATCGCACGATATTGAGCGCGTTTTTTCCTTTTGTGACATGGAGAATACCGTGAATAATAGGATGGTCATTGGTATGGATCGAATGTTCGTGCAACAAGAGGATCATACGCGCCTCTGGCGCGTTCATGATCAGTTCATTCACGATTTCGTACAATTCCTGCTCAGTAGCGCCCGAGCGGGAAAAGTCTTCCCGCGTGATCGTTGTCCACACAAGCCCTATGGATGGATCGGACTGCAGATGGACGAGCGCCTGTCCCCAGAGTTTGAGCGATGATACGGTTTTTGTTTTGTAAAGATTGTGCACAATCATTTCTCGATTCGCGCCGAGTGTCATGAGTTTGCTCGCGATCGCAAGCGTTGTCGGCTTGACCTGATCTCCTTTGAAACTTTTGGTTTTGGCAATGATGCCGGTGAGGAGTGAGGTCGCGATATCTTCATCAATATAAGCTCCTCCCAATGTATCCAAAAGCGCGTAGATGACCTCTGCAGTCGAGGTCGCGGTGAGATCAATATGATTCACCGTTCCAAAATGTTCATTCCCTGGATGATAGTCAATATTCAGGATAGGTACGCGATAAAAGAGCTCGGTGTTGTTATCATACAGTTCTCCCAATGATTCAAGATCTTGGGTTCCGAGCACGATGATGAGATCATATTTAAAATCTGATTGAGCGGTGCGCACATGATCTTTGGTCAAAAATCCTTGTTTTGGTGTGACAAAAATGCGTAAGAGTTGATCCTGCACATCATAGCTCAGTTCTTTGACGCCAGCATCGGCGACATCCACATGGATAATAAATTTTTGCAAATCAGAAAACGCTCCTTTGATAGTATCAGCGTTTTTCAGAAATTGCATGGTTTTGGGCAGTGTAAATCCATGAGAAACAATTTCCACGTTTTTCCCCAATTTTTTAAAAAATGACAAAAGCGCCACAGCGCTTGCAAGGGAATCTCCCGAATCATGATTTCGGAAGGTGATGAGCATGTGGTGTTTTTGATCGATGAGATGATGGATTTGTTGTGGAATCGTAAACGCCATAGTGACATAGGAAATCGGGTAACGATCATGAATCCTCCGCGATCGTTACCCGTCATCCTCCTTTTTTTGGTTGCTTTTCCGCAAAGAGCGCCAGAGAGCGGGAATACCTTCTCTTCCAAGAGTATAGAGGAGCAAAATCATCCCGATCACAAGGAGCAACAGGATAGCGAAAAAGGAGCTGATCGGAGACAGCTTCGATACCGGTTTCTTTCGTCTCATGGTACTGCCTTTTCTCCCCAGTTGAGCGGAAAACAAACGGTATGTCAGTCTATCATTTGGCCATCCTTTTGTCAACTGTCACTTGATTTTTTCGCTCTGTTTCGATACAGTGGAGCGAGATGTTCTATGCCAAAAGAGCTTTCAAAGGCCTACAATCCAAAAGAGCATGAGGATGATATCTACCTGGAATGGAAAGAGAGCGGCTTGTTTAATTCTGACAATCTTTCCGGCGATCCGTACTCCATCATGATGCCGCCACCAAACGTAACCGGCGTGCTTCATCTTGGTCATGCGCTCGAAAATACGCTCATGGATATCATGGCCCGATTCCAGCGCATGCGAGGGAAAAAAGTGCTTCTCTTGCCTGGGACAGATCATGCGGCAGTTGCGACACAGGCGAAAGTGGAGAAAATATTGGTGGAAAAAGGGATGCCCAATCCTCGTGAACGTTATGGGAGAGAAAAGCTGATTGAACTCATTCGTGAATACGCTGAGAAGTCCAAGACAACAATTTTGTCGCAGATAAAAAAAATGGGCACAAGCGCGGATTGGTCTCGCCTTGCCTATACCTTTGATGAACCTCGCAATCGAGCGGTGAATGAGGTGTTTGTGCGCATGTACCATGATGATCTTATTTATCGTGGCACACGTATGGTGAATTGGTCTATTGGCGCGCATTCCGTCCTTTCAGACGATGAACTTATTTGGGAAGATCGAGAAGAGCCATTCTATTATATTCGTTGTGGCGAGTTTGTGATCGGCACAGTGCGGCCAGAGACAAAATGCGCTGATTCGCCGCTTCTGGTTCATCCCGAAGGAGAGTATGTGCGACTAAAATTTGTGAACAAAGAAAGGCAGGAGGATCATCTTATCGTCTCCAAAAATATTTTTGGAAAGAAAGAACAGTTCCAAGAAATTATGAATCATCTCGAGCCGCAGAGTACATTTGAAGTTGTCGAAACAGTACAGGGCAAGGATTTAGAGGGGCGCGCATTTGAGTTTGACACCTACGCGGCAAAGAGAAAATTTTATGTGATCGCGGATGAAGTGATTGATATGGAAAAGGGAACAGGCGCCATGACTATTTCCTCGTCTCATTCAGCTGATGATTATGATGTAGCCAAACGTCGAGGACTTGATGAGACGTTTATTCAAAAAATTGATTTTGATGGCCGAATGACTGAGGTGGCAGGGCCATGCGCAGGCATGATCATTGAAGAAGCCAGAAAAAAAGCAGTTGCCGTTATGCAAGAGATGGGCATCATCGTTGGACAAGATTCGAAGTATGTCCATCGTGTGCCATTGTGTTATCGGTCAAATACAATTGTGGAGCCAATGATTTCTAGGCAGTGGTTTGTGCATGTGGACAAAGAAATACCAGGACGAGGAAAAACATTAAAAGATTTAATGCGGGAGGCAGTTACTATCGGCCATACCGGCGACCCAAATCAGAAAGTAACAATGACACCAGATCGTTTTGAAAAAATATATTTTCAATGGATAGATACCTTGCGTGATTGGTGCGTCTCGCGGCAAATTTGGTGGGGACATCGGATTCCAGTGTGGTATTGCATTGGGGACAAACAGGAAGGCAGTGCGTGCACGAGAGCCTGCGTAGAACCAATTGTCTCGACCACACCACCGCAGACCTGTCCGCATTGTGGAACAGATAATCTTGAGCAAGATCCCGATACTCTTGATACCTGGTTTAGCTCGGGCCTTTGGACATTTTCCACATTGGGATGGCCTGGTCAAACAGATGATCTCAAAACATTTCACCCCACCAGTTGGATGCAAATGGGATATGAAATTCTCTTTTTTTGGATGGCACGGATGATTCTCATGAGTACATACGCTCTTGATCAAATTCCATTTCGCGATGTGTATATCCATGGAATTTTGCGTGATGAAATGGGCAAGAAATTTTCTAAATCATCTGGCAATACCGTTGACCCGCTTGATGTGATCGAGGAATATGGAACAGACGCGCTTCGATTTAGTTTGGTCAGTGGTATTTCTCCAGGGAATGACGCGAAGTTTTATGATGAGAAAGTTGAGGGAGCGAGGAATTTGGTGAATAAGTTGTGGAATGTCGCGCGGTTTATTTTAACACACCAACACACCAACGTGAAAACAATTGAACAATCGAACAATTTGTCTCTCGCTGACCAATGGATTTTATCTCGTCTCAACCAACTCATTGTTGATGTCACCGACGATCTCGACCATTTCCGATTTTCTGCCGCCGGAGAAAAGCTCCGTGATTTTACATGGAACGAACTCGCGGATTGGTATCTTGAAATTTCGAAGATCGAAAATGGAAAATCTGATATACTGTTGTATGTATTGGAAACCATTCTGAAACTCTGGCATCCGTATATGCCGTTTGTGACTGAGGCGATTTGGGGGAATCTGAAGCATCAAGGATTGTTGATGGCGCAATCGTGGCCTTCTTTCGTCCCGCCCGGTGGGGTTTCAGCGGGCAGGCCTGATTCGGAAGTGCTTCATGCATTTTCAATTATTCAATCCATAATCACCGCCATCCGCACCATCCGAAATGAATATAACATAGAACCAAAGAAGGAGATTGCTGTCACCATTCACACAGAAAAATATTCCGTGCTTCTCGACAAAGAATCAGAGATCGTGAAGCATCTTACGCGTGTATCGTCTCTCACGATTGCGGGAGAAGGCTCTCCACCTCCGCAGAGTGTTGGTCTCATACCGGCAGAAGGAGTGCGTGTGTTTGTTCATCTGAGTGGCGTCATTGATATCGCAAAAGAGCGCCACAGGATTGAGAAAGAACTGATATCCCTCGAAAGATATATGACATCTCTTACAAAGCGTTTGAATAATACTGAGTTTACCCAGCATGCGCCTGAAGCTATTGTCGAGGCAGAAAAGAAAAAATTTCATGACGCACAGGCAAAGCGCGATCAACTTGTCTCCCAACTTGACTTACTAACAAGTTATGGATCGAGCGTATCTCACGAATGAACTCAAAGGCGTCATTCCGTATAATTTTTATGTCAGCGCGACTCCATGCATCGAGGACGCGCCAAAAGAAGAATAATGATATGCCAGTGATTATAGATCAAAAAAAAATCAATGAACTTCTTACACGCGGTGTGGAACACGTGTATCCGTCGAAAGAATTTCTTGAAAAAGAATTGGTAGGAGGGCGTCAGCTCTCCCTGTATACCGGATACGACCCCACCGCTCCAACACTGCACATTGGCCACGGCATTACGCTTCTGAAACTGAGACAATTTCAAGATCTTGGGCATAAAGTGATTTTTTTGATTGGTGATTTTACTGGGATGATTGGAGATCCCACGGATAAAATGGCTGCGCGAAAAAAGCTGACGAGAGAAGAAGTTCGCAAGAATTGTGCGATATATGAGGAACAAGCCGCAACCATTCTCGATTTTGACGGAGATAATCCAGTCGAAATTCGATTCAATAGCACATGGTCAGATCCACTCACATTTGCCGATGTCCTCGAAATCACAAGCCACTTTACTGTTCCTCGGCTTTTGGAACGAGACATGTTTCAAGAACGCTTGAAACAAGGGAAGACCATTTATGTCCATGAATTTCTCTATCCAGTCTTGCAGGCATACGATATGTATGAGATGAAAGTAGACGGGCAAGTTGGCGGCAATGATCAGACATTCAATATGCTCGCGGGACGAGAATATATCGAAGAGATGGAAAAGAAGCAGACGTTTGTCCTCTCCATGAAACTGCTCGCAGACACCACAGGAAAGAAAATGGGGAAAAGCGAGGGAAATATGATTACTCTTTCTGATACTCCAGAAGATATGTTTGGCAAAGTGATGCGTTGGACTGACGAGATGATCATTTCAGCATTTGCACTTTGTACCCGAATACCAATGGCAGAGATTCGTGACATGGAAACCGCAATGGACGGCGGAGAAAATCCGCGAGATATGAAATTACGTCTTGCGTCGGAAATTACCAGTATATTTTTAGGAGAAAAAGCAGCACAAAAAGGCCAAGAGCATTTTGCGACCGTCATTCAACAGCATGATCAGCCAGGTACCATTCCAGAATTCAAACCTTCATCCTATGATATTATCACCGTGCTTGTCGAAGCAGGTTTTGCTTCTAGCAAAACAGATGCTCGTCGGGCAATTGCGGGCGGGGGAGTAAAAATAAATAATACGAAGATTTCTTCGCATGAGTCGTCTGTCGCGCGTGGAGACGTGGTGCAAAAAGGAAAAAGATTTTTTGTGAAGGTGGGGTGAAACTATGATAGATCATGTTGAAAAAAATATCCGCGCCATTCTTTTCGCAGTCGGTATCAAGAATCCTCCGGCGTTTACTTCTCCTCCTCGCTCAGAGATGGGCGATCTGGCGCTGCCGTGTTTTGATATCGCGAAAAAAGAAGGAAAAAATCCGGTGGAAATGGCGAAAGATATCGAATCAAACGTCAAACGTCAAACGTCAAACGTCATTGACGATGTCCGTGCAGTCGGGCCGTTTGTCAATTTTTTTCTCAATGGTCAGGAAGTCGCGAAATTAGTATTACCTGAGATTGATGGACAGTTTGGCACGCATTTCTTTGGACGCGGTAAAAAAATCATGGTCGAGTTCGCGCATCCAAACACGCACAAAGCATTTCATATCGGGCATCTGCGCAATATCGTAACAGGAGAAAGCATCGTGCGTCTGCTTGAAAACGCAGGTTACACTGTGATTCGAGTAAATTATCAGGGCGATGTGGGGATGCATATTGCGAAATGTTTGTGGGGGATTATCAGCCATCAGCCGTCAGCCATCAGCCTTGAGGATTTGTTGCATGAATATACGTCTCACTCAATCCACGAAAAGATTGCGTTTCTTGGAGAAGCCTATGTTGCTGGAAGCAAAGCATATGAAGAAAATGAAGGAGCAAAGACTGAAATCATTGAACTCAATAAAAAAATATACGCGCGAGATCCTTCGATTTGGGACGTGTATGAAACGACTCGCGCGTGGAGTCTTGCATATTTTGACTCTATCTACCGTCGAGTCGGTTCGCATTTTGATCGGCTGTATTTTGAATCCGAAGTGTATGAACGTGGGGAAGAATTGGTGAGAGTATTTTTAGAAAAAGGGGTATTTGGAAAGAGCGACGGCGCTATTATTTTTCCCGGGAATAAGTACGGAGCGCATGACCGAGTCTTTATCACGAGTCAGGGATTTCCTGTATACGAGGCAAAAGAGATGGCGCTTGGTGAGTTGCAATTTTCCGAACATCATCCTGATCAGATTATTCATGTGGTCAGCAAAGAACAGAGCGGTTATTTTGAAGTCGTATTCAAGGCGCTCGAACAGGTTGTGCCAGAAAGCAAGGAAAAAGAAAAACATCTTATCTATGGCTGGGTGCATCTCAAAGAAGAAAAAATGAGTTCTCGGACAGGGCATGTTGTTCTTGGGGAATGGCTTCTTGATGAGGTCAAGAAAAAACTCGAAGCGCATGTGGCGCTATCCGATCGTGCGATGGATGTGGCGACGAGTGAGCGCGTGACCATGGCGGCAGTGAAATATGGATTTTTGAAAACAGGAGTCGGAAATGACATTGAGTTTGATCTTGAGAAATCAATCCGCACGTCTGGAGATAGCGGGCCGTATCTTCTCTATATTGTTGCTCGTATTCGGAGTATTCAGCGGAAAGCAGGAGGAAAATACATACAATCGGAAAGTGCGCGTATACGTATTCCCCCCACTCTTTCTGCCAAAGAAAAAAAGTTGATTCTTACGATCGCGCAATTTGGAGATATCACAAAGCGAGCCGCAGAAACACTTGATCCGGGAGCAATTGCCAAATATCTCTTTTCTCTCGCGCAAGATTTTAATACATTTTATACCGCGTGTCCGGTTATTCAAGCAGAGGATGAGGAAGTGCGTCTATTTCGACTTCAGCTCATTGTGGCAGTAGAGACGGTCATGATACGCGGACTTTATCTTCTTGGGATTGAGGCGGTGGAGGAGATGTAATGTCTATCCACACCTCCATTGTTTCATGGGCCTGTTCGGGATCATGTTGTATTGCACAAGACGAGTGATTGATTTTTGAATAGAAAAAATGTATACTTTTTTTGAACTGAACAAAAAAGATTCGTTCATGATAGTCAATATTTTTTGATTATGCGACAATCAGCCGACCAGCAGATGCTGCGTTTGAATGTACAAGACAATCATGAGAGACGACGATATGAACATTTACGAAAACGTCGCGGTGTCAGAGTCGTTGATCAGTACCACACGATGTTGCGAGAAATTTGCGATCTTCGTTTTCCAGAGTACCGTCACAATCCGGCAAAAATGAATATGATATGGAGACAATTTTCTCGCGCACATATTTCCGGTCACCGATTGGATCACTGTGGCACGTGGTTCTTTTTCCCCTGGTCCCGCGAGCTTGTTCATTTTTTAGAAGAAAATTTGCATGAGGAATTGCGAACCGCTCGAAATAAATACCTTATTACATCAGAGGAACAAAGAACATTTCGAGAATTGTCTGTCGCGATCGTTGGTCTTTCGGTTGGGAGCCATGCGGCGCTTAGCATTGTGATGCAGGGGGGTGGAAAAGAAATGCGACTGGCAGATCATGATATTCTCAGCGGATCAAATTTAAATCGAATCCGGTTAGGATTTTCCTTTGTAGGACAAAATAAAACAATGGCAGTGGCACATCAGATTTATCAAATGAATCCGTACGCGCGTCTTTCCCTGTATCCTGTTGGGATTTCAAAAAAGAGTATAAAAAAATTTTTGGTTACACCTCGTCCTGTGGGGCTTCTCATTGATGAAATGGATGATATATTGCTCAAAGTCGAAATTCGAAAAATGGCAAAAGCGTATCGTATTCCTGTAATTATGGCCGCAGACAATGGCGACGGTGTTGTATTGGATGTAGAGCGATATGATACAAATCCAAAATTGTCTATACTGCATGGCGTCATCACTCCGCACGTAAAGAAAAAAATGAAAACAGCCACGCCACTCGATATGGGCAAGATCATTGGTAAGATAATTGGCGCGGCTTCTGTGACGCCTCGCATGCGGGCTTCGGTTGACGAGATTGGCAAGACAGTATATTCTTGGCCACAGCTTGGAGGAGCGGCTGAGCTTTCTGGAGTAGTATTAGCCTATGCCGCCCGAATGATCGCCACAGACGGGCCGCTCCGTTCTGGTCGAACGGTTCTTTCTCTCGAGCAAATCATATCTCGAAAGCATTTATCTTTGGACATGGCATGACATCAAAATATGGCAGAAACACATTCGCCACTTGAAGTACGCGGGGAGGGATTGACCATTCAGGACGTCGTTGCGGTGACCCGGAACAACCGACGCGTCGTTATTCCGCCAGACGCAAAGCAAAAAATTGATGCATCCAGACACATGCTTGAGCGTTGGATCGCAGAAGAAAAGATTGTGTATGGCGTTACCACTGGTTTTGGTCCATTTGTTTCCACCTTAATTCCCCCCAGATATCAAACCGAATTGCAAGAAAATTTGATTCGTAGCCATGCAGCGAATGTTGGGCCATTCTTTTCTCAAGAAGAAGTACGCGCGGCCATGCTGTTACGCCTGAATGCGCTCTCCAAAGGATATTCAGCCATTCGATATGAGATTTTAAATCTTCTTGCTGAATTTTTGAATCGTGGTATTCACCCGCGCGTGCCTCAATGGGGTTCGGTAGGAGCGAGCGGTGATCTGAATCCCTCAGCCCACATTGCCTTGGCGCTCATGGGAGAAGGGGAGGTGGAATTTGAGGATGGTGTACATCCAGCTCGCGACGTTTTGAACAAAGTTGGTTTGTCGCCTGTCGTCTTTCAAGCCAAAGAAGGATTGGCGCTTATCAATGGCACGACCATGATGGCGGGAGTTGGGTCATTACAGGTCTATGACGCATGGAATGCGGTGAGGTCTGCCGAGGTGATAGGAGTTTTGGCAATGGAAATGCTAGGGGCTTCCGGTGAACCATTTCATGAAAAAGTCCATACGCTCAAACCGCATCCAGGACAAATTGAGAGCGCAGCCAATATCCGTCGTTTATCACATGGGAGTCAGTTGTTTGTGGACAATGGCAGACTCAAAGAGTTGCAGGAGATACTCCGCGACAAAATGAAAATTGTTGACGATGTGATAGAGACAGGTATTCCTGTTCAAAATGTGTATTCCATTCGGGCTACACCGCAAATTTTGGGAGCCGTGCGAGATGCATTGACGTATATTACAGAACGTCTCACCACAGAGATGAATTCAGCGAACGACAATCCGCTTTTTTTTGTCGATATGGATATGGTCAATCAAGGAGCGCATTTCCATGGACAGTCGGTCGCTTTACCCCTTGATGTTTTGGCAATTTCTCTGACTGAGATTGGTGTGCTTTCCGAACGACGGCTCAACAAAATGCTCGACAAGGACAGAAGCGGCGGCCTATCTCCGTTTTTGGCCAGAGGGAAAGCCGGCCTCCGCTGTGGATTTGAAGGCGCTCAATATATCCCCACATCTCTTGTTGCCGAGTGTCGCACTTTGTGTTCGCCGGCTTCCATTCAGTCCATTCCTTCAAATGGAGAAAATCAGGATGTGGTGAGCATGGGATTGGTGGCCGCCCGCAAAGCGCGTGAGATCAAAGAGCGGATTGAATATGTGCTCGCCGTGGAATTGTTGGCTGCCTGTGAGGCGGTGGAAGAAAAAGGAAAACAAAAAATGGGCGCGGCCTCACAGGCTGTCTATCATCTTGTTCGGGCTTCTGTGAGAGCATATGATCAGGATCGGTATATGACGCCAGATATTGAAAAGGTAAAAATGCTTGTACACGGCGGGCAAGTGGTAGCAGTTGCCGAAGGGGCATTGGGCGAATCATTACAATAATGTGCGTATGTATCAGAGCGCGGATCATCTCCTCCATCTTTTGGAAACCAAAGATGAGGACTATTGGATTCGGGAGGGGGAACGCATGGCATTGGATTTATTCCATCGAGCCGCTGTTTCTGTTCCGGCATATAAAGATTTTTTGTGGAAGTATGGAGTGCGAGATCATGAAAAGGTGAGGACGATAGGGGATTTTGGACAATCAGTACCGATTCTTTGTAAAGAAAGCTATTTAAAACTATATTCCATAAACGAACTGAGTTGGGAAGGCAACATATATAACGGGAGTGTTATCACTCAGAGTTCTGGGACTAAAGGCGCGCCCTCTTTTTGGGTTCGTTTTGCTAGACACCATTCAGAAATAGCAATACTTCACTATTCTTTATTTTTTCGATTTTTTCAAACCAACGAAAAGACCACGCTATATATTGTGTGTTTTCACCTTGGTTCCCACATAGCCGGAATGATTACGTCATATGCAATCGAAGAGTGCTTTCATTTAAATATGCAAGGGAGCCTCATTACTCCTGGATTAAACAAAGAAGACATTCTTAATTCTGTAAAACAATTAGCGCCACTTTTTGAGCAGATTGTTTTTATAGGTTACCCACCATTTATTAAAGACGTTATCTCTGAAGGGACTGAACAGGGAATACAATGGGAACAGATTCATCTTCACTTCATTTTTGCCGCTGAATCATTTTCTGAGGCATGGAGAGATAATTTTTTCCAATTGGCCAGATCGTCCCCGGAGTTTTCTGTGGCTCTCAATATTTATGGTTCGGCAGACATGGGATTTATGGCTCATGAAACCCCCTTTACTATCCAACTAAGAAATATAATGAAAGAAAATCAACTTTTAGCCGAACACTTCGGCGGTTCTGCTATTGATCCCCCTCCCATCTATCAATATCATCCGTGGAGTAAATATTTTGAATCTCTCAGTGGGGAATTAGTTTGTACTTCAGATGGAGGAATTCCTTTAGTAAGGTATAATATCAAGGACAGAGGCACGGTGTGTAGGTATAACGCGTTACATCATTCCATTGGGGTGAGCCAATGGCAACTACCTCTTTTGAGTGTTTTAGGAAGAAGTGATTATGCGGTGACATTGTATGGGGTCAATATTTATCCAGAACAGATAAAAAGAATTTTGTTAGAAGGAGGTCTCACAGAAAAATTTACAGGAAAGTTTGTAATGAAAAAGATTTTTAACAATAAGCAAGACCAATTTTTGGAAATCCATCTAGAATCTACTATGAAGTTACCAATGGATGGCACAGGTGAAAAAGAAATAGTTGAGAGTATTGTACATTATTTATGTCGTTTTAATTTTGAGTATGGTAAACTTTATATGAGCCTAAAGGAAAAAGTATTGCCGAGATGTATATTGTACCCCATTGGTGATGTCACATTATCCGACCTCAAGGCTAAATATAAATATATTTTGGAATAACTTGCTCTCGTATGCGAGAAAAAATACTTCAGATTATTCATTATGGAATTTTAGCTCCTTCAGGTGATAATTCACAACCCTGGAAATTTCGAATTAAAGATAATAAAATATTTATTATTCAATGTCCAAAGAAAGACAATCCGATTTATAATTTTCGTGGGAGGGGTACTCTCATAGCAATCGGAGCATTGATAGAGAATATAGTGATAGCATCTTCTCACTTCGGTTTTCGCAGTTTTGTTGAATATATCCCTATACACGGAAACAGTAGTAACGTAGTCGCCATCATCACCCTGGTAGAATCTCATATTCAGAAATTAGATCCTTTATTTTTTTCCATAACAAAGAGGGCCACCAATAGAAAGAAATACGAAGATATTTTACTTACGAGCGACCAAAAAAATAAAATTTTATTTTCACTTAACGAGATTGATGCAGTAAATGAGGATCTAGAGATTAAGTTGATTGATGACCCCATTCACAAAAAAAATGTTGCTCGTGCTGTGAGTATAAATGAGCTGGTTCTCTTACAAAATAATCTACTGCGCAAATCTCTTTTTGAGAACATTTGTTGGACAGAGCATGAGGAAAAACAAAAAAAACATGGTCTATACATTAAAACAATGGAATTAAATATTGCCAAGCAAACTATATTTAAATTATTCAGATATTCTCTTTTTGCTTCTTTTTTTAATCTTATCTCTTTGCCAGAAAAAATTGCTAAAGAAAATTTTTCCCTTTATAATTCCAGTGCTGCTATCGGAGTCATTTGCACTCAGGATAGAACAAGTAGTTTTGTAAACGTTGGGAGGCTTGTAGAAAGAATATGGCTGACGTGTACGGCGATTCATTTGAGTTTCCAACCAATTACTGCTATTGCATACCTAGGACAGAGATTGAAATGGGAGAATGGCATTTTTTCTGGAAGGCATATGTCTTTGATACAAAAGGCAGAAGCACAACTGAAGACTGATTTTGAAGTTGGCGAAGACAAGATTCTTGCGTTTATTTTTAGAATTGGTAAAGCACCAGAACCAAGTGCGCGATGTTCTAGATTACCACCAGAAATAGAAATGTAACAACTATGTTTTTTCTTGGAGACATGGGAATATTCTTTGTCGGATTAGTGATCGCCGCGACAGGAATTTTAGGGTTCGGCGTATTTTTTAATGACCGTAAAAGCCAAACGAATCTGGCTTTTCTTTTACTCTGCATTTTTACGATTCTTTGGAGCTTCTTTAATTATCTTGGGTATCAATTGGTAAATCCGACACACATACTATGGTCTTTTCGTATTGCTATTTTTTTTGCTGTATGGCACGCTTTTTCCATATTTCACCTCTGTTATGTTCTGCCTAAGATGACTATAGAATTTCCACGATGGTATACCAGGTTTCTATTTCCTCTTGCTTTTGCTGCTTCTATTCTCTCACTGACCCCATTTGTTTTCAGCGAGGTGGGTAGTCTAGATACTTTTGGGAGAATATCCAAAATAATAAACGGTCCACTTATTCCTTTTTTTGGTGTATCAGTTCTGTTTTTCAATGGAGGAGGATTGTATCTTCTGTTTAAGAAAACAATCAGGGCCAAGGATATCCAAAGACGACAATTCTTTTTAGTCTTGCTTGGTCTCCTTATCACGATAGGTTTCATTATCATATTTAACTTTATTTTCCCAGCGTTTCTTAACAATCCATATTTTGTACAATATGGCGCGATTTTTATTTTTCCTTTTATTTCCTTTACTTCATATGCAATTATTAAACACAAATTACTAGACCTGAAAGTAGTTTCAACCGAGGTATTAACATTTATTCTTTCTTCAGTTTTGTTATTTCAAATAGTTACTGCTAAAAGTCTTATTTCCTTTTTTTACCAGATAGGGATTTTTTTCAGTGTCTTATTGTTTGGCATTCTTCTTATAAAAAGTGTGCGTAATCAAGTGAAACAACGCGAAGACGTCACCCATCTCGCTCATTTGCTCGAAAAAGCCAATTTGCGTCTGCAGGAGATTGATCGGCAAAAAACGGAATTTCTCTCGATTGCTTCCCATCAACTGCGTACTCCACTCTCCATTATCAAAGGATATATTGAACTTATTGAAGATGGCGCGTATGGGAAACCTGCGAAAGAGATGAAAAGAGTGCTCCATGTTATGGATGTCAGTAACGAACGATTGGTTACGCTCATCGATGAATTTTTAGACATCACCCGCATCGAACAAGGCCGGACCAAATTTTCTTTTGCCCAGTCGGATATGAAGGCGCTCACAGACGGAGTCGTCAAAGAGCTTACCGATAGAGGCAAAAAGAAAGGACTCATGCTCGTGTGGACACCGACGGTGGATACACTCCTAGTATCCATGGATGAAGAGAAAATTCGGCATGTTATATTCAACTTTGTCGACAACGCGATTAAGTACACCGAGAAGGGGTCTGTCACAGTCATGCTCGGAAAAGAACAAGACGGCGTTTCCGTGAAAGTACACGATAGCGGCATCGGCTTTGGGAAGAAAGACCAGGCCAATTTTTATCAAAAATTTTATCGGGGAGAAAATGTCAAAGGAACAAATGTTAACGGAACCGGCCTCGGGCTCTACGTGTGTCGGAAATTTATTGAAGGACATGGCGGCCGGGTCTGGGCAACAAGCGATGGGATCGGGAAAGGGAGTGAATTTGGGTTTTTGATCCCAGAAAAGAACAGATAATCCACCCCCTTTTCTTTTTTGTAATGGGGGTGTATGCTGGGCATACTCTGTTTTTACCTTTGATTTTTGTTGTCCTATGGGTATGTTTCAAAAATCCTCAGTAGAGGCGGTTTTTTCTCATCATGGCGTGGAGGATACGGTCGAAACTGTGGTCGGTCCCTCTATGAATGTAGAGGGGGATTTTGTCTCTGAGGGGAATATTATTGTCAAAGGGTTTGTATCAGGAAGCGTGAAAACGAATAAATCAATTGTCATTGAAGAGGGAGCCAAAGTTGTTGCAAATGTCAAAGCGGCAGATGCGCGGGTTTCAGGAGAAGTGAGAGGAAATATCAAGATCGGGGATCGGCTCGAGGTGACTACGTCCGCCCGCATTGTGGGCGATATTCAATGCAAAATCCTCATAATCGAGGCGGGCGCGCTTTTGCAAGGCAAGGTGGCAATGGCTGGTATTCAAATTGATGTACCCAAACATGAGAGGCGTGCTTCCAAAGTAAAAAAGGAACAAGGAACGCTTGAAGATGTGGAAGAAGCGCCAACTGAATGATATGATACGCCGTTCAGACTTGCTCTGAATATGTACATCTATCTCTATGACAATATTCTTCGTCAGAAAAAACATGACGGGACAATGAAAGCGATTGAGACTCGATTGACAGATTTTGGCATTGCCGGTAAAATAATTCGGCTTCAGTACTTTACCAATACCAAAGAAGTGATCGAAGACGAGATAAAGCGAGGAATGACCACTATCGTGATCGTGGGGAACGACACAACATTTGGTCATGTTTTGTCTCGGGCAGCGACATGTCCGACGACATTTGGATTTCTTCCTGTCGGGGAAAAAAATAGTATCGCAGGGGTACTCGGGATTCCAGTCGGAGTGGAAGCATGCGATATTCTTTCTCGCAGACGTCGCATCTTTCTCGATATTGGTTGGTTCAATAACCGATATTTTGTTTCCCAACTTTCTATTCCCTCCAGTCCCATTGTTGTCGCGTATGACGATGCATTTTCCGTAACGCCTCGCTATGGTAAAATGGCGCTTGTTGTCTGCAACCTTCAACCATTCTCGTGGAAAGAAAAAGATGGGAAGGAAAGGCTAGTGCATCCGCAGGATGGGAAACTCGAGGCATTTCTTCGTCCATATATTGGACGAGGCATCCTGCGAGAAAAATACGAAGAACCCAGTATTTTTCCGTTTGAAGAAATGGTGGTGAGCGGTAAAAAGCCATTTGTGGTCGAGGCAGATGGAAAACAATCCAAAGAGACCAAGATTACGATTCGATTGGCAAAAAAGCGAATTTGTATGATCGTGGGGAAGGAGCGGCGGTTTTGATATTGGCATACGCTATTGACTTGAGTTTTTTGAAATATAAAAAAAGAGTCATTAGAGTTCATCCATTAACTCTGCGCGGCTAAGACAGCACTGTGTCTTTTAAGGAAAAGAAAGAAGGTCGAAGTTGCTCTGCAGATGAATATACAAGAGAACAATAAACGCGCGGGTGGTGAAACGGTATACACGCTGGCTTGAGGTGCCAGTGCCGCAAGGCGTGGAGGTTCGAGTCCTCTCCCGCGCACCAGTATTAAACTTTCAGGAATTTTGCCGATTGATTCAGCCGCGCGAAGCGCG
>CAYJXK010000019.1:0-16253 GCA_964374115.1 uncultured Gammaproteobacteria bacterium | reverse complement strand
TTCTTGCTCTAACGGCAAAATCAACTCGTGTGACGAAACAGGACGACAATCAGTAAGCAAACTTTTCCATAACAATCCACAAGGCAAGCGTCAAACCGCCTCCGCTTGCCCGTCAGGGCAGAACGCCGAAACAAAATTTTCTTCTTCCTTATTTGAATTTTTTTTGGGGGGCGCGAAATCCGAAAATTGGAGAAGAAAATTTTGTTGAGGCGTAGCCCCGCTTTTGGCGGGGCGCGGAGGCGTTGCGTGATTGGATTTTTTCAGAAATTTTTGATAAAGTGAATTTAGAAAGTGCCGCCGGTTTTTCGTTCAAAAAAGGTTCGCGCATTTTCAAATAAAGGGCACCAAATTGGACTCAAGGGTTTTTGACCGACGGAGGCGTGGGCGGCACAAAGTGCCGCCCATTGATTTTTTGGCGGGATTGCGAGAGAATCCAAAATTTGTAGCGGAGCCGCACCGCTCAAAACTGTTAAAGAATCCGTAAAAAGATCGACTCGGAACTGCTTGTTGTCCCGACATTGGTCGGGACGGGGGAAAGAATCAGTTTTTATGTTGATTGACAATCTTGGTGGGGCTGTTTTTTGTTGTCCTACACCTATATATTTGACAAAAGTGCTGATATATACTATAAAATCTAGGGTCTTTTTATTCCAGCTTTCTTTTTGTCTCAATAAAGCTATTTTGATAAAGAGAAGGCTGGAAAATCGGCTTTTCCTCTTTGCCGTCTTGGCTTAGAGCGCCTCCCCAAAAAGGGAAAGGAGCGGTCAATGGACCGCACCGGGTTCGACAAGCTCATTAACAGCCTGTCTGCAGAGCAGCAGAATGCGTTGTCTTCCAATCCCGACGCCGTCCGGGAGTTCGCCAGCCGTCTCGCCGCTACGGCCGGGAGCATCTTCACCCACCAACTTGACTTCACCGGCGGTCCAGGCCTCATCCGCAGACTCCTTGAGAAGGGTGGACCGTGGGGACAGGTGAGCCCCGCTATCAACGACGACAATTATCCTGTCACAGGGGAAGGAATCGTCACGGTGCGATTTCGGGTCATTTCCGGGGTGGAGTTTAGTGGCACCGGCGACAGCTACGTTTATCGTTCGGATTTGGAGGCTCATTTTCGGACAGAGCGGATGCGCTGTCCGAACGCGGCTGAGACTCTGCTTGTCCTGGCCGAAGATCATCAGATCGGCCGCGGCGACCATCCCCTGATCGCCCTCATCAAAGATTCGGACGACGCATTCTTCGTCTGCCAGAGAAACGGCGGGTGCAACCTCTACCGTGACTCCGGCACCAGCGTCTGGTGTCTGAATTACGTCTTCCTCGGTGTCTGCGAGTAGGCACTTGGGACCTTGGTTTTTGCCTTTAGTCCCGTGACTCCGGCGGCTCGCGGAATTGCCCGCATCAGCACGATTTCGATGGAAACATCGGAGTACGACTGGTGCGGGTTTTTTATTTTCTCCTATTTTGAGTATACCATTGAAAAATATTTGATGAACATATATCATATGCTATGATAGATGGCAACTGAGGAGGATCAAGTGAATATCACGAACCAACTGCGAGAGCAAGTCCGAGCGCTTGAGCGTGAAATGCACTCGAAAGCGCGTGAAGCGGAAAAAACGATGAAGAAGATCGCGCACACACAGGGAGAAGTTACCCGTCTGTGGAGCGTGATGAACTTCAGAGAGAGAAGCCTCGGCGCATGGTTCGGGGGAGACAAAGCCAAGGTGAGGCATCATCGCGAACTCGAAGCAAGAGTCGCGGAACTCAACTCGAGGGTGAGTAGTTTGCGACAAGAGGTGGAAAAACTCAACACCCAAGCAAATGACATGGTGGATAGCCACCTTCGCGCACATGATCCCGCCTACCAGTCTCTTCTTCAGCCGTACGAGGCGGCATCTGCGATGAAGAAGGAGGTTGGTCTGTTTCTGAGAAAAATCAAGTACGCACTGTTGAAAATCGGCACTGATCGAGGAATAGGGAACTCGGAGACCAACGACGCGATCAGAGCTGCGCAGAAAGCCACAGCTCCTTTTCAACTAGCCCTTGACAGCTATAGTGAATTTCTCAAGGGCTACCATGCGTTACAAGTGAAAGGAACAATCGGTCGAAGTGTTGGCGTCGTGTTCGACTTGACGTCCAACGACTTCGACTTTATGCGACTCGTCGCTCTTTCCACAGTGGGCAATGCTGAATCTCGAATGAGGATGGCTCGTGACAAAGTTTCCGAGATCGACAAGATTCTCTCTTTTCATCTTGATGAGACGCGTACTACGGTTCTTGCTTACGCGCAGAGTGTGAGAGCGGCATGTGTGCAACCGTTCAGTCAGAATGAAACGAGAAGAATGTAGTGTCCCGCTTTGGCGGGGTCCACCAGCGCCTTGCGGAATTCGCAAAGAACGAATGAATCCGCAAGGCGATTTCTTTTTTTACTGCAAAAATAATTTTTTCAGGATTTTCGCGCTTGCCTCTCGCGGGTAGCAAACGCGAAAGTTATGTTCTGATCAAAAATGAGCTGTGGATTATTATGGTCAAGGCGCTCAAAAGGAAAGAAGTGGTAGCGCGTACGCGCTTTTTACGCCAACTTCTGCTTTTCCCAGAGCATAAAAAATACCCCTTTCTTTTTGAGGAGTTCATCCCATGTTCCTGTTTCGACGATTTTGCCTTCATCAATCACAATAATCCGATCCATTTGTTTGATTGTCGAGAGACGATGGGCGATCACGATCGCCGTGACGTTTTGGAAAAATTGATGAAGGGAATCTTGTATTTTCCGTTCAGAGTCAGCATCAAGATGCGATGTCGCTTCATCGAGAAAGAAGATGTCAGGACGCTTGTACACAGCGCGCGCAATACCGAGTCGTTGTTTTTCTCCGCCAGAAAGACGGATACCTTTTTCACCAATGAGTGTATCCACCCCGGCCGGAAGATGTGCCAAAAGGTCATCGAGATGAGAAATCTGTAAGGCCCGCATCAGCTCGCTCTCTGTATGTTTTTTTTCGTCATCAACTGCAATCAACACGTTTTGCCGGAGTGTCAGATCAAATAATTCTGTATCTTGCATCACAATCGCGCTATGGCGAATATATGCATCGCGATTAATATCTTTCAGCGGTGTGCTGTCCACCAAGATATTTCCGTCATAGTGCTCATAGAGCTTGAGAAGGATTTTGAACAATGTGGATTTCCCGGCGCCTGAGAGGCCGACGATACCGATTTTTTCTCCACGAGCAATCGTGAGATTGATGTCAGTAAGGACGTTCCGATCATGATAGGCGAATGAGAGATGCTGTATCGCAATATGTTTCCATTTTTTGGGATACGCGCGGGCATCTGGCCTGCCTTCAATCGTCGGTTTCACCTCAATGAGTTCCATCATTCTTCCAACCGCGACCGTATGAATCGCAATCTCATTGGTGACCTCGGCAAGCTCAGACGTGGCTTGATACACGAGGTGGAAATATCCATCAAACATCACTAAAAGTCCAATTTCGTAATGCCCTTGTGAAATACCGTATCCGATGAAGACATATCCTGCGAGTCGGGCACTCATCATATAGATACTGAGTGTGGCCTCTCGTGTCCGAAAATACTGTATTCTTTTCCGAATTTCTTTCATAAGGCGATCCATGCTCTCTCCGAGATATCCTGTGATGGCTCGTGCCATCCCCATCGTTTTGATCGTCACGATATTATTGATTGCCTCAAACGCCACCCCGTCGAGCTCTTCTTCTTTTTGACTCACCAGAATGGATTGTCGTTTTGATCGAATGGTCTGAAGGTATGAGAGGGTGTAATAGGTGATGACAAAAAAGACAAACGCAAGCATGAAACCAATGCCGAGAGTGCGGAGAATAAAAACGACGGCAATAATATTGAAGACCGATTCGAGAATATTGGTATAATAGATGCGCAATATTCGATCAATTCCTTCCCCACCATTTGAAATCCGTTTCATTTTTATCCCGGAATTTATTTTTTCGTGCCAGATAAGATCAAGACGAAAGAGGTGGCCGAGCGTTTTGAGCTTTGCGTCAAGACTGCTTCGTTCCGCGACTTGATAGCCGATACATTTCGCGATTTCAATGACGCTATATCGGTAAAGCCCCACAAGCGCATAACCGCCGATAAGCCACAAAAAAGGAGTAAGAGATTGACCGAATGAAAAATGCGCAAAAAATGTCGTGATTTGTCCAAGGGCCCATGCGGGATAGAGCCATACCAAATCGCTCGTGAATCGGAGCATTGTAGCAAGCCAAAATTTTCCGCGATAGGAGCGGACAAATGACCACACATCAGAGAGGAGATGAGAGATTGGATAAGAAGAATTATTTGTCATAAATGAGTAGTATAGTTGACAAATTTTTTTTTTCATAGTATCCTCCTATGCACAAGAGAGTGGGTGATCGCCCCGGCCACGGCCGGGGAGGAAAGTCCGAACTCCCAAATCCCGCCTTTGGCGGGAGGAAACTGGTAGTGGGTAACACCCACCGTCTCGATAGCGATATCGGGATAGGGACAGGGCCACAGAGACAATACAACCCGCCTCATCGGCGGACAAAGGTGAAAAGTGAATGGGTGTTTTGTTCACGTGACAAAGCTTCTGTTCTCGCCTCCTGGTGACAGGAAGGTGTGGTAAACCCTACCTGGAGAAAGAGCAGCGTCCCCGCCAATTCGGCGGGGTCGAAAAGTTCGCTCGTTAGAGTCCCGCAGTAATGCTGGATCGAGAGAAATGATCATCACCCCGATGGATATCGGGGAACAAAATTCGGCTTACAGCTCTCTTGTAAGTACTCTCGGGAATTTTCCCGAGAGTACTTTTATTTTTGAGAGTTGACCCACAGACTCATTTCAGAGTATGATATCCATGTTTTTCGGCATATCTCTATGAAGCGTTTTGAGCTATTTTTCGTTGTCATCCAAATACCACTTGATTTTTTCATGCTACTTTTTGCGGCTCTTTCGGCATATGGGTTCCGGTTTACGGATTGGGCGGTGAGGATGCGTCCTATCTTGTTTGATTTGAAGATCAATGAGTACCTCAATATTGTGATACCGGTGATTCTTGGATGGATGGTCATTTTTGCTTTTGTGGGGCTATACTCGACGGATCAGAACAGAAAATTTGTTCATGACATTGTGCGTGTGGTGCTTGCTTGTTCTGCTGGTCTTGCGGCCGTTGCGCTCTATATCATGTTTACGCAACAGCTTTTTGATTCTCGGTTTTTGGCAGCAGGAGGTTGGGCGCTTGGCATTCTATTAGTGAGCTTTGGAAGACTGATGATTCGCGGGCTCAAAGCAATTTTGTATCGGCAAGGGATTGGGCTTCGGAACGTGGCGATTGTTGGCGGCGAGCGTACGGCAGAAAAAATCGTCGAGGCATTACGGCAGAGAAGAGAACTCGGATACCATGTGATTGGCGTGTTTGAGACATGGGATGAGCATGTAGAGACACTCCTTGAAAAACAGTCGCTCGATGAAGTCATTCTTACGGAACCAGAAGCCAAAGGACAAGAAGCGATCCGAGCAATTGAATGGTGCTATGCTCATCATATTGTGTGTAAATATTCTGCTGATTTGTTTGGATCATATGCCGTGAATATTGTCGTGCATCCGCTTGCCGGTGTCCCGGTGGTTGAGCTCAAACGTACGCCGCTTGATGGGTGGGGGAGAGTGCTCAAACGCGGTTTTGATATTGTTTTGAGCGTCCTCATCATTATTTTTCTTGCATTGCTCTTGTTTCTCTTGGCGTTTTGCATTCTTCTTGAGACCGGAAGACCTGTGCTGTATCGCAACGAGCGGGTGGGGCTTCGAGGGAAACATTTCGCGACATTGAAATTTCGTTCCATGTATCAGAAATATTGTACAGGTTCGCAATTTGGGGAGGAAGGAGACGAGGCGCTGATCGAAGAAGAAAAACTCAAGAAAATGCACAATACTCGACAAGGCCCGATTTACAAACTGGCCAACGATCCACGGGTCACCCCTTTCGGGCGGTTTCTTCGCAGGTGGAGTTTGGATGAACTTCCACAATTTTTTAATGTGCTTTCTGGGACGATGAGTATCGTGGGCCCTCGACCACATCAGCCACGGGAGGTAGAGAAATATGAGCAGAGGCATCGAAGTGTCCTTACTCTGAAGCCTGGAATTACCGGACTCGCGCAAGTGTCGGGGCGGAGCGATCTTTCGTATGAAGAAGAAGTAAAGCTTGATATTTTTTATATTGAAAAGTGGAGTTTGTTGCTCGATAGTATTATTTTTTTGAAAACGCCGTTTGTTTTGTTTAAAAAAAGAAAGGCGTTGTAGCGGGAGAATAATGTATTCATGTGAAAGTTGCCCTTGTCCATGACTTCCTCGCCCAAGATGGAGGGGCGGAGCGAGTCCTCATGGCGCTTCATGAGCTCTGGCCTGACGCGCCTATTTTTGTGTTGTTTTATGATCGTCGGGGCGTGCCATTTTTTCATGATGCGGATGTGCGCGAATCTTTTATCTCTTATCTTCCATTTGGTCGGCGTCGGTATCGCTGGTATTTGCCGTGGATGCCGATTGCGACCGAGCGGCACAACCTGCATGACTATGATGTGGTCATTTCTTCAAGTAGCGCATTTGCCAAAGGTGTGATGACGCGGCCAGATACCCTCCATATCTCATATTGCCATACGCCGACCCGGTACTTGTGGACTGATACGCATGAATATATCGAGGATCTGCCGTACAACCAGCTTATCAAAGCGGCGCTTCCACGGCTGATCCATCGGCTTCGTCTGTGGGACACGATGAGTGTGGACAGAGTGGATTATTTTGTCGCGAATTCCAATACCGTGAAAAAACGGATTCAAAAATATTATCGCCGAGACAGCGATGTGATATATCCACCAGTGCGTATCGACGCGTTTGCCGTTGCGAAAAACATTGGAGATTATTTTGTTTCCGGCGGCCGTCTTGTGCCATACAAGCGGTTTGATCTCGTCGTGCAGGTGTTCAATCGATTGCGTATCCCATTGAAAATTTTTGGGACAGGGCCAGAGCTTGAGAGATTGAAACAATTCGCGAAATCCCACATTCAATTTCTTGGTCGCGTTTCGGAACAAGAAAAGGCGACACTGCTTGCCCACGCGCGCGCGTTTGTACACCCGCAAGTGGAGGACCTCGGGATTACACCCATCGAATCTATGGCAAGTGGCCGGCCGGTGATTGCCTATGGAGTGGGAGGAGCGACCGAGACCGTGATTCCCGGAAAAACCGGCGTGTTTTTTTATGAACAATCATGGCAAGCGCTTCTTGATGTCGTCTTGCATTTTGATCCCTACGCGTGGAAAAGCGAATCCATCCGCGCATGGGTCATGAAATTTCATACCGATCATTTCAAACGGCGCATGAAGCGATATGTTGAAGATCGATATGAGGAATTTACGAGAGGACTAAATCAGTGCGCGATTGCGTTTGATAGCAAAAATGATGAGAGCCCATCTCAAAATTATTTTTGAGATGGGCTCTCATCAATTGTTATGTTAAAGATCGGTATTGATCTGCGATGTCTCGAATCACCTCTTTCGACAGGCGTTGCTGTGTATGCAAAAGGACTCATTCAGGCGATCCTCGCGTATGACAAAGAGGATCAATTTTTTTTATACACCAATGCTCTGCGATCTCGTGCGTCACTTTCGTTCGATCCCGATCCTTCTCGCGTGCGGTATGTGCGTACACATATCCCCAACAAACTCCTTCATGCGTCCATCATGAGTGTTCATCGTCCGTATCTTGATCGTTTTTTTCCTGTCCAGCATCTTGATTTCTTTTTCTCTCCTCATATGAATGTGATCGTGTTGTCTCGAAGTGTTCGGTATGCGTTCACGATTCATGATTTGTCATTTCTCCATTTTCCCGATTGTTTCACAGCCAAACAGCGTCTATGGCATCGCTCCATCGGCCTTGCCGATCAATGCAAGAAGGCAAAGATCATATTTACTCCTTCGGAGCATTCTCGGGATGATATCGTGCGGGCCTATGATGTGGGAGAAGAAAAAGTGTGTATCTTGCATCCCGGGCTTTCTTTTTCAGGTGAATCAATACAATACGCAGAAGATCCGGCATATCAAAAAAAGATCCGAGAAAAGTATCATCTGCCGAATCATTTTTTTCTTTTTGTCGGCGCGCTTGAACCACGTAAAAATGTCGTTGGGCTTATACAGGCATATCGGATGTCTCGAGCGGCATCTGCCACTCATGAATTGGTGATCGCAGGGCCGTGGGGATGGAAGTCTCGCGCGCTTCTTCACGATATTGCGAAAGATCGACGTTTCCATTATCTCAGATTTATTCCGGAAGAAGAGAAGATGGCCCTCTATCGTCTCGCTGATGTGTTTGTGTATCCAAGTTTGTATGAAGGGTTTGGTTTGCCTGTGCTCGAGGCAATGGCAGCTGGTGTCCCACTGATCACGAGTAACCGTTCATCCTTTCCTGAGGTGACGAATGGCGCGGCATATCTTGTGAATCCGATGAATAGCGCCGAGATTTCCGGCGCGATGGATTATCTCATCGAGCATCCTTCTTTGTGTGCGACGCTTGTCGAAAAAGGAAAAAAGCGCGCAGAGGAGTTCCGATGGTCGAAAGCTGCGCAAATTTGGGTAGAGAAGATCCAAGAGCTGTATTCACGACAAGACGTGCAGAATTGACTACTGCCAAAGACAGGTGTATGCTTTTTTCATCTCTCCTCCCTATTTTCTATGCGATCGGTCCAATATCATATTCCTTCATCCGAGATGGTCTATCGTTTTGTACGATCTTCTGGCGCTGGCGGACAAAACGTGAACAAGGTGGCGACCAAAGTACAGCTCTGGTGGCATGTGGGCGCGTCAGTCATATTTTCTCCTGAAGAAAAGCAACGGATTCGCACAGTGCTTGCTCGGTATCTCACAGACAACGATGAAATTTTGTTGTCTTTCGATGCCGAACGAGAACAATCGAGAAACAAGGCGCTCGTCATCGAAAAGCTTCATCGTCTTGTTTTTTCCGCAGTTCGACCGAAGAAGAAGAGAATTTCCACGAGACCGACCCGGGCTTCCAAAGAACGTCGGATCGAGGAAAAAAAGATGGTGGGGAGGAAAAAAAGTGAGAGGAAAAGGATCAATGTCGCATGATCAATTTTTCTATTCTACTGACTCTTAACACTTACCTTATCGAATACACGGTATGATTTTGAGTCAGATTCGAAGCCCTGGAGCCGTAAAAAACCGCAGGTGTATCCGTAGATACAGTGAGGATTTTTTATGGTGAAGGGCGAGAAGGTGACCACAATCATAGGTTGTAGTGTTCAGGTACGTGTTAAGAGTCAATAAATTCCAGCGATTATGCCTCCAGACAAATATACCGCCGTATGGGTATCGCACACGTCAATGAGCGATTTTCTCAAATGTCCGCGTGCGTATTTTTTGAAGCACGTCTACCGAGATCCAAAGAATTGGCACAAGATAAAACTCATGACGCCGCAACTCGCACTCGGGCAAGCGGTGCACGAGGTACTGGAATCACTGTCTATCCTCCCAAAAGAAAAACGATTTCTGGAGTCTCTTATCGTAAAATTTGAAAGAGCTTGGGAAAAGGTGAGCGGGGAAAAAGGAGGATTTGCGTCTCCGGATATGGAGTATCGTTACAAGACACGGGGACAGGACATGCTTCGCCGCGTGATGCGACATCCTGGGCCTGTCGGAGAATCCGCAGTCAAAATCCAACAGGATCTTCCATACTTCTGGCTCTCTGAAGAGGAGAACATCATTTTGTGTGGAAAAATCGATTGGCTCGAATATTTTGTGGATACGGACGCCGTGCATATCATTGATTTCAAAACTGGTCGCTACGAAGAAGATCCGGAATCGTTACAACTCTCTATCTATCATCTTTTGGTTTATCATTGCCAAAAGCGCACCGTCTGCAAAGCAAGTTATTGGTATATTGATCGAGATGATGCGCCAAAAGAGCAGCCACTCGGAAATAGAGAAGAAGCAAAAGCGCGCGTACTTCGTATAGCGCAACAGATAAAATTGGCGCGCCAACTTGAAAGGTTTTCCTGCCCTGAAAACGGATGTGGCGCGTGTCGCCCATATGAGGCAATTGCTCGAGGCGAGGGGCAGTTCGTGGGGGAAGACGGCTATCATTATGATGTGTATATTCTTCCGGAGAAAGCAGAAGTCCAGACGTCGGAGATGGAGAGTGTCATATTATGAAGATTGGAATCGACGCGCGCATGGTGGGGCCTCGGTGCGGGGGGATTGGGCGCTATGTGCAGGAGCTCATTCGACATCTCCTTATCGTGGAGGAACACCATCACTACATTGTTTTTGTGCGATTCAAGAAAGACATTGAGAGTCTTTCTTTTTTGGATTCCCCCCGCGTCACTTTTGTCGAGGCTCCATATCGTTGGTATTCATGGGAAGAACAAATCAAACTTCCAAAAATTTTTTCATCATATCAAATGGATTTGATGCATTTTCCACATTGGAATGTGCCACTTTTTTTTCGCAAACCATTTGTCGTGACCATCCATGATCTTATTATGTTTCATTACCCGCGGGCAGAGGCTACGACGCTTGGTCCGATGACGTATGCGATAAAAGACAAAGCCCATCATGTCGTTCTTAGCCGTTCGGTCCGTGCGGCGCGACACATTCTTGTTACAAGCGAATATACAAAAATGGATGTGCATCATACGCTTCACACGCCACTCCACAACATGACAGTAACATATCAAGCGCCGATTTTTTCTCACCTTTCTGAAATGGCGCCATTATGGAATGATTTCGCGGAGAAGTTCCATATTCAGAAACCGTATGTGCTTTTTGTTGGATCATCCTATCCTCATAAGAATTTGTCACGATTACTTTCTGCTTGGCAGATGATAGAGGATGAGTACAAAGCAGAGTATCATCTTGTGTTGGCCGGCATAGAAAATACGTTTTCAGAACAACTCAGAAGCTCCCTCCAGAGCCATCACGGTGCTATCCATTCGGTTGGATATGTCTCTGACACAATTCTTTCGGCTCTCTACGCCCATGCGTCGCTTTTCGTATTCCCCACTTTATATGAAGGATTTGGTTTGCCTCCGCTTGAAGCAATGGCCCATGGAGTGCCAGTGGTTGCGTCCAACCGCACGTGTTTACCTGAGGTCCTTGGAGAGGCGGCTCTTTACATAGATCCTGAAAGTGAACTGGATATGGCTCGGGCTATCATTGAAGGATTACGAAATGAAGATCTTCGCAGAATCTTGCGACAAAATGCCAAACATGAATTACAGAGGTATTCATGGAATCAGTGTGCACGACAAACACTTCAGGTCTACGAGAAAGCAGTGGATAGATAATAGAACTATTATTGGGGATAACATGAAAACCGTCTTCACGGTTTTTTGTTTTTTTGCTATACTCAAAGAAATAGACGCAAACATATGTCACAAGCGAGACGACGCATAATCCAATCATGCACCGGGTGTGGGAAGAATGGGCATAACCGACGACGATGCCAGAATATGAGAGCCGAAAAGGCAGTACGTTTGAATACGTCGAAAGAGAGGGGACTGACGCCAAAATCAAAAAAAGTATTGGAAAAGATCATTCCTATTACCTTTCATCCTTCCTCTCCTCGTTCGACTCATGTGATTCATTTATCGAAAGATGAGGGACAGAAACACGAGTGGGCGACCACAGTGATCCCGTGGAAAGAGCCGACCATTCCGCGACCCGGGGAACCTCATCGTATTGATTTTGCTTTTCTTGTCCGACATGCAAAAGGTAAAGCCGCTTTCTCAAAGAAGGCTTTTCCACAATCATCTTTTGGTGACATGCTTCGCGGTCGAATTTCTCAGAGTATTCTCCAGATGAAAGCAATGATGCGGGGACGTTTTCGGTATTCCATCGCCATTCTTTCGCTTCTTTTTTTGGTTCCGTTTCCTGTCTTTGGATATTATCACAAACTAAAAAGTGATCGGGCAGTGATGGTGGAATATGGCACTCTCGCGCTTCGATCTCTCCAGCGTTCGACCAAAGCGGCGCTCGCAGGCGACGTGAATGGCGCGAAAGAAGATCTTGAACAAGCACTGTCATCGTTTTCTGAACTTTCGTTTTTTCTTGATCGTGAATATGTGCTTCTTCGCGCACTCGGCGCTCGTCTCCCATTTGTCGGATCTTCAATTCAGAGTTATACCAATCTGCTTGACGCGGGAGAAGAAGTTACGCTCGGCAATGCTTACATTATAAAAGCGATTGATCGATTTATTACAGAGGATGACGCGCCGCTTACAGAGCAGATGAAGATGCTTGCAGATCATCTCAACGGCGCTTTGCCTCATTATGAAGAAGCGCTTAAGAAAATCGCACCCATAGAAGAAACAACCATACCAGAAGAATACGGGGATCTATTTCGAGAGGGAAAGACCATCCTCACACTTTTGATAGATGATCTTCGTGATGTCCAGGATTTGCTCCGCGTTTCATCATCGCTTTTTGGGTCTGATTCATTTCGCCGATATCTTTTGATTTTTCAGAATCAACACGAGCTTCGGCCAACCGGCGGATTTATTGGATCATTTGCCGTACTCGATGTCCAAAAAGGGAGACTGTTGAATCTCGAGGTGCCGGGAGGCGGGCCATATGATCTTCGGTCGGGGATGCGCTCATATCTGCGTCCGCCATTGCCGCTCCAGATTATCAATAAGCGATGGGAATTCCAGGATGCGAATTGGTTTCCAGATTTTGCTGCTTCCGCGGAAAAGCTTGAGGGATTTTTTGAAGAGAGCGCGCAGACCAGCGTCGACGGGGTCATCGCGCTCAACGCTTCGGTCCTCGAAGATTTGTTACCCATAGTAGGACCGATCGAGAGTGATTCATCCGGGCTCTCTCTCGCGGGAGATGACGCGCTTTTCCGGCTTCAGGAGCATGTTGAATTTGATAAAGACAAACCAAAAGAAGTGATTGGAGAGTTTGCCCGTGAGATCATCGAGCGATTACCATCGCTTGACAGATCAAAGATGTTGCGACTTGTGCGCGTGCTGTATGAAGCCATAGAAAATAAAGAGGTGCAACTGTATGCCGACGACCCTATCGCGCAACAAACACTTCAAACATTTGGATGGACAGGCGAGATCATGGAGACAGCGCCAGAGCAAGATTATCTTATGGTCGTGAATACCAATCTCCTTGGTTCCAAAAGTGACGCGCGCGTGACACAAGAAATCACGCATGAGGCAGAGGTCGAGGATGATGGATCAATCACCGTGACACTTCGCGTGCGCCGGGAACATCATGGAAATGCGGGCGAGCGTTTTTATGGTGTGAATAATATCTCCTATTTGCGGGTATATGTGCCGTATGGCGCCACCCTTCTTGCGGCAGATGGTTTTTCCTATCCTCCCGAGGAAGCATTTTTTGTCCCAGAACCATGGTATGTGCCTGACCCTGATCTTTTGCACTATGAAAAGGAAATCTCGATTGACCTGAAAACCGGTACGCGCATTACGGAAGAATTTGGGAAAACCGTATTTGGAAATTGGATGATGGTGCCACCGGGAGAAAATGGTGAATTTTTGTTGCAATATCGCCTGCCCTTTTCTCTTTCTACCGGGAAAGATGATATTTCTTCTCAAGATAGCGCAAATCCTCTGTCCCAGTGGAAACGTACTTTTTTTGGAGACCGCGCAACTCGCACAGGCCGCTATACCTTGGTAGTGCAAAAACAGTCTGGCATTGAGAGCGCGTTTTCTTCGTCTGTGATTTTTCCCCGTACATGGATGCCAATATGGGTGAGCTCACCACAGGTGATTCTGGCGCAGAATGGCGCTACATTCGAGACATCGCTCACCCATGATATCGCCTATGGGGTAGTGATGAAGGAAGAAATTCGAAATGATGATTGATTTTCTCTTGCCAGTAGGTGAATTTGTTTGTTACAATACGAACCTCGAACTCATACCGAGTTTTTTCCTCTCGCGCCATCCCATCACTTTTTCTTTGCCTCCAAAACCCGCGTGTTGCGGACAGGAAAGAGATTACAACCTTTCTCGACCCCGCCATATGGTGAGATATGGCCCACAGAGTTGTAGGCAAAGAAAAAGTGACTGAATAGCTCTCCGCCAGCTGGCGGCTTTCCCACATTCTGTCAGAAAAAAGAATAGGTGATGATTGTATCAGAATTTTATCATGCGTTTTTTCTTTGTATGAAGGACAAAAAAATAAAACAGAAAACAGCATCTTTTCCTAATGCGTCCGAATCCGTCCATCAGTTTGTCGCTCATCCTATAGAAGAAGAACAAAAGAAAAAAAAGGCATCACGTCGAGCCAAGAAGGATGAGACGAATGAAGGCATCAATGAACAATTGGTGGAAATTTATGAAAATACTGATGGGAGCATGCCGGATATGAAACATTTTCGCAAACGACAGCATCATCGTCTCGCGTGTGCGTTCACCACACTCGTTGGCGCGGCGGTTTTACTTCTTGGCGCGGTGGGGGTCGGTTTTTTTGTGATTCAACCACGAACAACATTTTCCGAAGAAAATGTCATTCTCTCTATCTCAGGGCCAGAAGAAGTACGGGTCGGACAAGATGTGTCGTATCGGATTCGATATCGGAACAATCAACACATTCCTCTTGGAAAAGCGACGATCGAGGTGAGGTACCCGGCAGGATTTGTGTTCATTGATGCCTCGCGTGAGGCCACGAATGATCGAAACGACGAATGGGCGCTTGGCACTCTTGACGCGGAAGGGAGTGGATATATTGATGTGCATGGGTATCTTTTTGGCAATGTGAACGAGAAACAATCGTTTCGTGTTTTTCTCAATTATCTGCCAAGTAATTTCAACGCCGCGTTTCAAAAAGTAAATACATGGAATGTCGCGATAACAGAAAGCCCGCTCATCCTGAGCATGGATACGCCAGAAAAGGTGGTGTATGGCGCGGAAACGACGATGAGTATTACGGTGGCCAAAGACGCAGAACAAAGTTTGACGACTGGGACGCTCGCGCTGGTTCTCGAAGAGCGCAATGGTTTTGCAAAGCGAGAGAGCTCGCCGGCGAGCGATGAATTCGATCCATATCAATGGACTCTTCCCACATTCGACGGCGCCTACACGATTACTATCAAAGGTGTGTTTGCTCCAGAAAAGGGCGAGGAGAGCACGATGATAGCCCGTCTTGTTGGCTCCCAAGAACATACACCGAACGCAGAGCGATTTGTGTACGCGGAAAAAGAAATTCGGGTGAGCGTTCTCAAAACTGATATGAATGGTTCTGTCGTGGTCAATGGAAGCACGTCGGAACTCACAATTCAGAGTGGAGAAAAACTCAATACCAGCATTTATTTGAAAAACAACGGCACAGAGCCTGCTGAGGATGTGCAAGTAGAAATGGTCTATGAAATGCCATCTGCCGAGAACAAGAGTATTCTCTTATGGACCGCGCTCGACGACCCTTCAGATGGCGTGGTTGCCGGTGAGCAAATGACAAAAGATATTCGCCGTGGGAGTATTACATGGGATGCAACAATGATTCCGGCTTTCAAGCGTCTCGACCCTGGCGATGAACTTGCGATTGATGTCGCTATACCGGTACGGGACAGCGACGATCCCATCCTCCAACCAATCCAGGCAATCAGTGGTCAGGCATATGCGGTGATTCGGTATCGCCTCAATGGCGCGGAGCAAAAATTTTCCACCAATCCGATTACCATGACACTCGTGGATGATCTTGCTTTTTCTGTGCAGGATAAGAAGGGGAGCGTGGATGGAAAGGAAATGCATGCGATTGCCTGGGTGCTCGAGCATTCGTTTCATGATCTCAAAGATATTCGGGTAGAGGCGGATGTATTTGGTGATGTTTCATGGAATGAGACAGCGCTTTTACTTCCAGGAGGAAACGCGGTATTTGATGCGAAAAAAAAACGATTGGTGTGGACGATTCCGGAGATGCCCACAAGTGTCGATGTTCTTGCCCTTGAATTTCAATTCATCATCAACAAAAAAAATCCGACGCAAAAAAATCTCACGTCCAAAGTGAAGGTTCAGGCAACGGATAGCATCACGGGGAAACAAATATTTTTGTTGGGAGATGAAGTGCTATTGTGACAACTTTGAGAAAAAGGTTGTTGCCAGTGTTTCCTCTCTCTGCCGCGCTGTGCGCGGCCGAATCGGTCGGGCAAAATCGTGAAAGTCAGATTTTGGTGCAGTATTCTTGAATTAGTCCGAACGCATTTCGCCGCCTGCGGCGGCGAGG
>CAYJXK010000018.1:0-17014 GCA_964374115.1 uncultured Gammaproteobacteria bacterium | reverse complement strand
ATCTGACTCAAAATCATACCGTGTATTCGTTAAGGTACGTGTTAAGAGTCAGTAGCACTGCGCAATTGAATAATCACGAATATCTTTTTTTCTGACGGAGCGTGCGAGAAGCAGACTGAGCCAGATGATCGCGGAGAAAGAAAAAAAGATATTCGTGATTATGAAACAGAGACATAGATTTTTACCCCGCCTAGAGAAGCGCCTGGACTTCTTCGGGTTTCAGCCATTCGCGATTGGTAAGACTTGTATATGCAAAACCCTCTTCGAGAGAACGTCCATGATTATATCGCTCATACACATCAGCGCCCGAGGCTGGCATAATCACAAAATGATCCACAAACTCTTTGGCATTTCTCGCTTCTTCTACGGTAAGTAATACCTCATGTAATTTTTCTCCTGCGCGAATACCGGTGATCTTCATTTCACATTCCGGAGCCACTGCCATCATAAGATCCTTCACGCGCATGCTTGGAATTTTTGGCACAAAAATTTCTCCTCCTTGGAAGCCGCAAAGCATGGTAAGGACGAAATGGATCCCTTGCTCAAGCGTAATCCAAAAGCGGGTCATATCCGCATGCGTCAATGTCACAACGCCGCTTTTTCGTTGTTCTTGAATCACTTGAATAATGCTCCCGCGACTCCCGAGTACATTGCCATAACGCACGACACCAAACGCAGGACGGCTTGATGCCGCGTACGCATGGGAACTTACCATGAGCCGCTCTGCACAAAGTTTGGTCGCGCCGTAGAGATTAGCAGGATTTGCGGCTTTGTCTGTAGAGATGAGCAGTACTTTTTCTACATTCGTATTGAGGGATGCGGTAATAACGTTTTGTGTTCCTAAAACATTTGTTTTAATTGCTTCAAATGGATTATATTCAAGCGCTGGCACCTGCTTCAACGCCGCCGCATGGATGACAAAATCGATTCCACAAAACGCGCGCTCGAGACGTTCTTCATCCCGCACGTCACCAATAAAAAATCGCATACGCCCATGAGGATCCGCAATCCGTAGTCTCATCTCCGACTGCTTGAGCTCATCCCGACTAAATATCACGATACGCTTGGCCTCTGTCTCTGTGAGAAGTGTCGTAATACATTTCTGGCCAAACGAACCGGTTCCACCGGTCACGAGAATTGATTTGTCTTTGAGATAATCAAATGTCATATCGTTTCATGAGCCTATCAAAAGGGCCGAAAAAAAGCAAGGGTGCCATACATCCAATTGATCAATTGGCGAGTCTACCAGTTTACCGACTGTTTGATTGGTCAACGTGCTTACTGGCTCACTGATTGTACTATGTGACAGAGAGCCCCCTCATCTGTTAATCGAATAATCTCTTCAAATGGGAGACTGCAAATTTTTTTGGCAGATGGAATAAAGCTGACTACCTGTTTTCCTGCGAAAACACCAACCACGAGCGCCATACTATCCATGCCAACAATCACGTCGGAGCGAACGATATCAGAAACCAACGATGTCTGTTCAGAGTATTGAAGAGGACATCTCTCACGATATGCAACAATGATCTCATCATAGATATTCGGAGGGTCCGCTGGATGGCGACGAATGATGATGGACGATCCATTTTTCACACACCGACAAAGCGCTTCGAGTACCTCATATTCTGTATACCCCCAATAGTGGGGATCTCCAAACGCATGAAGCGCGCCCTGTGCAATAGGTTCAGAAATAAAAAGGACATTGCGCTCATGAGTCGCACCATTCTTCTTTTTTTTCTGACGCTTACGCTCTTCTTCAATTTCCTGCTTGAGCGCTTCGAAATACAGATTTGGAACCAATCGGATATTCTGAAAACCTTCTTTTTCAGCCACCTCTCGCGCATATGTATCCCCTACCCATAATTCATCGGGTACATTCTTTTCCCATCCTGAAGTAGGATAGCCAAATCTTTCTCGGTAATTCACCCAATGATCGAGATAGACCGCAGTCTTGAATCCTTGATTCTTTGCCTCGACAATCACGCTACGTTCTCTATCTGTCGTCCAGCTTGTGCCAGTGAGAACAAGATCAGGATGATCCATATACCCAAGGACTTCCTGTGCAGATGATGGAAATGGTTTGCACAATTCCTGCAATCCTTTTCGTTCAAAAATCTGAACCGCGGGGCCACCTGCCACACACACAAACTCATGTTCAGTCTTGTATGTTTGGACATACGAAGAAATTATTTCAGATGCTCCTGCATCATGGCAGACGACGAGAATGCGCATAGAATATCATTGCTACAGTGTCGATTAACTTATAGCGAGTTTCCGTGTCTCTCGCGAGAGGGAAAAACTCGCTATGAATTCGATTATTCTCTCACTTTTAGTTCTCCCCAAATAGATCGCAACGTATACCATGGCCCTTCTTTCATGCGAAAACTCACAAATAATGAAATCGCAGTAAACAGACCTCCAAGAAAAATGACCCACAAGAGAACCCACGCTCCAGGAAGAAATGCATGCGCCTGCTCTCGGAATAGAAGCGCGACCAAACCCGTCGCAATGGAGCCGGTCAAAAGTGATGTCGTCAACGGCCACAGCCGATCGAGCCCTATCCGAAAGATCGGTCGAGCTTTGGCAATCGCATAAAGAGACAAACACAGCCACATAAGAGAGACGCCGAGCGCTGCGCCAGGAAGCGCATGCAGATGGATACCGAGAACAATAAGAGGAGGTGAAAGAACAAGCTGAAACAGGGTGAGCCGAAAATGAATTTCAGGTTTTCCGATCGCGTTGAAAATGGGCTTCAGCATGGTTATAAGGGCGAACCAGATATTGCCGACTGCCAAAATTTTCAGTGGAAGCACGATAGAAAGCCAATTCTTACCAAGTAACACGGTCACAATTGAGCCACCTTCCAAAACCAGAAGCAGACTAAATGGCACCATGGCAAACAAGAGCACATCAAGGCTTTTGAGAAGTCCCTGTTGCACTTTATCAAGTTCATCTTGAATTTTGGCATACGCAGAAAATGCAATCTTATTCATGATATTGAGGAGTGGCCACGAGATCGTGGTGGGGAGATCGCGCGCGCGAGAATAGAGCCCAAGCTCTCTCTGCCCCAAAAGACGACCGATGAAAATTGTGTCGAGGAAACCGAGAACATACTCGAGGAGATTCTGTCCATAGATCCATTTCCCATATTCCATAAGGTCGCGGAGTTTCCCAAACTTAAAAGAGAGACGCGGGATTGCCGGATATAACACATAACTCATGATCATACCGACAATATATCTCCCCACATAACCGAGAAACAATGCCCACGCGCTCGCATGCACGAAGAGAGCAAAAGAAAGCGCCACGATAATATACGCTCCTTGCGCGGCAATATCTCGTATAAACACTTTTCGAAAGTGAAGTTCTTTAAAAAAATAAATCTGCCGACTGTTGGAAAGAGCTGTCAAAATCGGAAACAGACCAGAGAGTCGAATAATCAGCTCATACGAACCTGATACATGAAAAAAGGAACTCGCCAGATCGCCACTCATGAAAATCAACGCCCCTATACCAACGGATTTCACAAGATCATATGTCCATACAATATCGAGATATTCTTCTACTGATCCTTTTTTCTGCAAGAGCGCCGTGCCAAATCCAGGCGTCGCCAGACGATCGAGAAAACTGGTGACAGTAAATACCACCGTGATCACTCCATAATCTTCTGGAAGAAGAATTCTGGCTAAAATAAGAAAAGGGATCACGCCCATGATCTTTTGAAGAATGTTGCCAAAGAGAAACCACTTTCCGCCATGAATGGATTTGTGATAAACACCACGTTCTTGTGTGTGAGTCTCATCCATAAAAAAATTAAAATTTCTGGATATCAACGGACCAAAACATCCACGTATAGAGGGATTGTGGACGGCCATGATGATGTTCGAGTCTTGCACATGCGGATTTTGGAAAGAAGAAAAGAGGCGAACTCAGGATAGATTCATACATGATTGACGCTGCCCTCGCCACTCAGTATACTGTAAGCCACGGCACTATCCTATCAGATGAAGGGGTAAAAAACAACTATGAAAGGATGTTTTTATCTTCAAAGAAATTTCGCATACATTGGCCACAATCTCGTCCGACTCTTGCAAGAGAAGCACGGGATCACAACATGGTGCGCGTATGTCGATCTCCGAAAAAGCTACGACTTTTTGAACACACAAAAAGACGTAGCATACACGGCCCTCCTCTTACACCAGGACGTCCACAAAACATTTCGTGACGAACCAATTGATCTTTCGTATCTCGAGTGGCTCGAAAGCGAATATGGACTCCCCTTTTTGTGGCCATATCTCGCGATTGATCGCGTCCTTATGTTTCATCAACTGGTACGGGAATATCCGTACGACACGCCGCCATTTTCATACCCTGACATGCTTCGGATTCTGCAGGTCCATGCGAAAGCCATCCTCACATTTCTTGAAAAAGAAAAACCAAACTTCATCGTCTTTTCTGTGATCGCAGGCCTTGGGAGCATGCTCCTCTATCACATCGCGCAAAAACAAGGAATCAAGACCGTAGTCCTCCACCCGACCTGCATGAAATACCGCTATGTGTTGAGCGACCAATACGACCTCTTCACTACGGTCGCGACTTCATGTGAAAAAAGAAAAATCAACCACCCCGACGATCAACATGCGACAGATGCACGAGTCTTCCTCAACTCATTTCGGAGTGAACCCCATCCGTATTATGTGGACGCAAGCCCGCTCGCTCAGCCCGTTGATCGCAGACGACAATTTCGATTTTTGTTGCCGCGCAATCTCTTTGCCACGACACAGCTATTTTTCTCATACGTCCGAAATCACTTTTCGGGACATGATCGCTATGACTTTGATTACATTAGTCCATGGAACTATTTCAAAGACGCGAGTAAAAGAAAAATACGAAACCTGATTGGTGTTGGCAATCTCTATGACACGACTGACCTCGACGAACCATTCGTCTTTTTCCCGCTCCAATACGAACCAGAACTTACCACCATGCTCTATGCTCCATATCAAATGAACCAACCAAATCTTATTCGCCAGATCGCGCGCTCATTGCCTGTTGGTTATTATCTGTATGTGAAAGAACATCCTGGAATGGTGGTGTATCGGCCAAGACACTTTTATGCTGAATTGAAAAAAATTCCAAATGTCAAGCTCGTCAGTCCATCCATCACAAGCTTTCAGCTGATTGCCCGCGCGAAACTCATTACCACAATCACAAGTACCTCTGGCTGGGAAGCATCTCTTCTCAAAAAACCGGTGATTACCTTCGGCAATGTTTTTTACAATCAGCTCTCCTTTGTAAAAAAATGTCGGGTGATGGACGAATTGCCGCGTCTCGTGAAAGATCAACTCACGTCATTCTCATATGATGAACAAGAACTTCTCGATTTTATCGCCGCCATTCGAGAACAATCATGCGAAGTCAATCTGCAATATCTGTGGGAGCGTGAACAAGATATGGAAAAGAAAAAAACAGGTCTGACGCCGCTTGCCGATCTTATCGCGCGCTATCTCATGAACATATGAAAAAGCCGATTCTCGTCACCGGAGGAAGTGGATTCCTTGGGACACACGTGGTGGAAAAACTGAAAAAAGCGTACTCCGTACGTGTCTGGAGCAGACGCGCGAATGCGATCCCGCCATCTTCTCTCGTATCATACAAGTCTATTGATTTATTGCAAAAAAAAGAAATCCGCGATCACCTCGACCCCAGTCTTCGGGCTGTCATCCATCTCGCAGGTCTTATCAATATTGATGACAAAGATCATCCTGCTGAATCTATCCAAACAAACACCTCCATGTTTTTGAATCTTCTG
The DNA here is from genome assembly GCA_964374115.1 of uncultured Gammaproteobacteria bacterium. Taxonomy (GTDB): domain Bacteria; phylum Patescibacteriota; class Patescibacteriia; order Magasanikbacterales; family UBA922; genus CAYJXK01. Next base: position 11,199 of record CAYJXK010000018.1, on the reverse strand, counting down.
GATGAAATGCGCGCAAGAAAAATGAAACCATTGGTCATTCTTGTTTCTACAGAGCGAGTGTATGGGAGAAGGACCGGACGAGTAGACGAAAACATGCAACCGTTTCCCTTAGACCCATATACCACATCTAAAATCATGAATGAAGGACTCCTCCAGATGTATCACATTCGATTCGGTCTTCCTTTTTGCATTCTCCGCTTCAGTAGTATTTTTGGTCCAGGGCAGAGAAAAGGTATGTTCATTTCCGATGTGATTGAAAAACTCCTGAATCGAGACGCGGTGCCTGTTGGCGACCTCTCTGTAAAGAAAAATTTTATATATGTGGACGATGCGGCAGAGGGCATTGTGAAAGCAGTGCGCTGTTTCGATGCAGGCAAACCTTTGGACACGATCATCAATATGAGTAACCCTGATCCGGTCTCACTCAAATATGTGGCCGCGCATCTCAAATATATCATTGAGAAAAAAATGAAAAAACGTAAACATTTTCTCACTGACCCCACACTCAGCCGGCCACCAACACTCGAGGTGAAGCCCATTACCATCTCTATTCATCGAGCAAAGAAAATGCTTGGATGGAGGCCGAGGACGTCATTCAAAAAAGGGCTGGAAAAGACGATACAATATTTTTTGGATCAGAAAAACATATGACAATCGCGTTCGTTACCTCTAAATTGAATCTAACAACTGCGGGAGGATCGGTGCCGGATTTGGATTTAAAAATGCGACTCCTTAGCGCGAAAGGACACAAGATCATCGTGATCACTGTTTTTTCGGCGTGGAATAAACGAGATGATCTCGTGGCGGCTCTCCCCTACGACATACGAGAAGAACACGTAAACACCAAAAAAATACACACGATCCAGTACGGCGTGTATCGACTTCTCAAAAAGTATCAGGCCTCCGTAGACGTTTTTCACGTGGAGGGACAATTTCTTTATGGAGCAGGCGCGTATCGGCGTTTTGGAGGCACACGTCCTATCGTTTCTTTCTTTAATCGCGAACTTGTCTCATGGCCCAATCCGAGTGAACCGGTGCCTGCGGTATTTTTTTCTTTTTTTTCTCACGCCAAACAACAAATTCGATTTTGGATAGAAAAATATATTGCTGTCCGTCTGGCTCGATACATTGACTTTTGTATTTTTACAAATCCTTTCCTCCAAAAAGAATACGAGCGATTTGGCCTTCGAATCAAATCAGATGCGATCATGCCAGACTTCGTTGATGGATCGAAACTGCGCGCCTCTCTCGGAAGATCGCTCCCACACAAAGAAGAGCGAGGAAAACAAAAAACGACATGGCGGATATGTTGCACCGGACGGATGATACCGACCAAGGGATTTGATGTGGTGATTCGAGCGGCCACGCTCCTCAAAAACAAGATTTCTCTCCACATCATCATGAGTGGAGATGGGCCAGAAAGATCTCGTCTCGAAACATTGGCAGAAAAGTTGGGTGTCCGGGGATATATTGATTTTCCCGGGTGGGTTGACAAACAACAGCTCCTCAGTTTTTTGTCTGAGTCAGACATATTCATCCTCCCAAAATGGCGACGAGAGCTTACCTCTGTGCTTCTCCTCGAAGCCATGGCCTTTGGCACTCCCTGTCTCGTGCCCAAAGGGGGTGCTCTTGCGTGGCTCGCTGGAGACGCCGCTCTTACGTTCACAGAAGACAATGCCGCAGAACTATCACAAGCCATTATGACCCTTTGCGACGATGGGCCATCCCGTGTCCGACTCTCTGCCGCGGCAGTCGGACAACTCGAGCGATATGATTGCCAAAGAATGGCACAGACGCTTGAACACATTTTTATAGAGAACTCATAAGCTAGGTTTTTTCCTCTCGCGAGAGACACGGAAACTCGCTATCAGTTCAGATCAAAAAATCGCGTAAATAAATGGCGCGAGCGCTGACGATTGCGCGAATATCATAACGAGTCCAAAAAGAATTAAGAGAAACGCGAGTGGAAACAAATACCACTTTTTCTTTTTTTTGAAGAAGAGAAAAAACTGCTTCAGAAGTGACCACATAAAGAAAAAAATAATAATAAAATTCTTATTTCACCCTGGTATATTCTTTTTTCTGACGGCGTGTGTGAGAAGCGGACTGGGCCAGATGATCGCGGAGGAAAAAACAATATCCCCAGATGGACAAATTTCTCAAGGGACAATAGTACGATCAGTCAAAAACGCACTCACAGCATCAGCGGCAACACGATGACCAAGCGCGCTCCAATGGCTATTGCATGAAAAACTGAAATACGGGTAGGCAAGGGAATGCTCCTCGCTATAGGAGCGCATGGGTGGCAAAAGATCAAATGCCGTAAAACCATACGTTCTGAGCAATGCATTGATGCGCCGATTCGGGTAAAGCATATCAAGAGCACGCTCTCCTCGCACGGCTTGCAAAAGTGGTGTGGCAATCTTCACCCCTGCCTCTCCATCAAACTCGAGAATACTTGGGACAATCACCACAATAAGCCGCGCGCCATCTTCTTCGACCATGCCCTTGAGGCGCAGTAGCTCGCGCTCCGTATTCTGCCATGCTTCCTCCCATTCTGCGTCTGGCGGATCAAGAAACACTTCATGACGAATGAGCGCTCCGGCTTGCGCGCGCCATGTTTTGATATCATTCTTGATCTCTTCCATGGATGGGGTGTCTCTGGATGCGACACTATCTTTTCCTCCAGTTTTCCCATATTTCAATTTGGATTGTATTTCTCTCATGAGACGAAACAGAGCGAAATGACGATTGAGAAACTGTTTGATCATTTTTGTTTTTGTAAACGTGATGACACTCATTGGATTCCCTTCCGCGTCCCGATAGGTGAGAAAAGGTTCTCCGTGGTATACCAGTGACTCAAGCGCGATCGAATTATTTTCGATATCATTTTCTGTATAGAACATCGCCATCACCACATCCGGACGAAATGAGCGAATTTTCGTTTCGTAGAGAAGGGCATATTGCATCGGCCCAATGGAATTCATGCCAAAATTTAAAAACTCGGCCTTTCCTTCAAATCCCTCCTCGAGCAGCCTGCTCATACCCTCTTCATCATTGATCTGTTCTGCATCCATCATCGAATCACCAATGATGGCCACGCGTGTCACACCCGGGATCTTTTCGAGCGCGCGCTCTCGGTCGCGCATCCCAAAAGAATTGGTGGAATATCTCACGGGTCCAAAACATGCGTCTTTATTTTTTACTCGGATATTTTTGGCGTGCACCACACCAATCCCATCCGCATTGTCAAATTGGATCCGTAAGGGATATTGAATAGAAGACGGAATATGCCGTAGTGCGACTTCCCCAATGAAAAGAGTAAAAAAAAGGAGGGCAACAAAAGAGAAAATTTTTTTTATCATAGAGAAAACGAATGTGGATTGACAGCGTCCTCGCGTATCCTTTTTTCTGACAGAGCGTGCGAAAAGCGTGGAGGAAAAAAATACATGCGGACGCAGAAAGATTGTTAATCCAATTGAAATTGTTTCAGATATTTTTCTCGGTGTGAGAATTGCGCAAGAAAAGAATTTTGTTTTTTATCAATCACGCAATGCTCGAGCACCAGATAATCCATATCAGTGTTGATGAAGCATTGAAATGCGTCCAACAGACTTCCGACAATAGGCTCCCCGCGCACATTAAATGACGTGTTGATCACAACAGGACAATGCGTGCGCTCATAAAAAGCAGTAAGCATGCTGTGCAAAAAAGGGGCTTCTTCTTTATTCACTGTCTGAATACGCGCCGACCGATCCACGTGGGTAATTGCCGGGACAGTATCCTGTGTCACAGGCGCTACCAACAACATATACGGGGACGGGCGCGATAGATCAAAATAATCTTCAGCGTATTCTTCCAAAACCGCCGGAGCAAACGGACGAAAACTTTCTCGAAATTTAATTTTGAGATTCACCTTTTGCCAATTTTCTTTCACTCGTGCGTCTGCAATGATGCTTCGATTGCCAAGCGCGCGCGGACCAAATTCCATGCGCCCATGAAAAACCCCAATGACATTTGTATCAGCAATAAGGGACGCAATGTGAGATGCAAGAGAAGGTTCATCGTCAAAAACCTGAAACGATACCCGCTGTTCGCCAACAAGCCGAGGAGCTTCTTCTCTCAAAAATTGTATCACCTGATCATGAGAAAAGACAGGGCCAAGATACGCGTGCGGCATCACGTGAGGAACACGGTCTTTCCCAAGACCTGCATAATACGCATACAAGGCAGCGCCGACAGCCCCGCCCGCATCTCCCGCGGCCGGCTGGATATAGATATTTTTGCAATATCCTTTTTCCAATAGTTTCCCATTTGCGACGCAGTTCAACGCCACACCGCCAGCGAGGCAGAGATTCTCGGATGGATGTCGAGACTGCGCGTGCTCGACGATCTTGCATACAATCTCTTCGGTTTTTTTCTGTAATGCCGCGGCAATATCCATTTCACGCTGGCCTACAGCGCTTTCTCCTTTACGCGGTGAACCGCCAAACAACGTGTCGAATGCCTTGCTTGTCATCGTGAGGCCATATTCATAGGCAAAATATTTTCGGTTCAATCGAAAACTGCCATCATCAAACACCGTGACCAATTCGCTCATCTCCCGAGCATATGTGTCAGGGTTTCCGTACGGCGCAAGTCCCATCACTTTGTACTCCGCGCTATTCACTTTGAATCCGAGATAATAGGTGAGCGCTGAATACAAAAGGCCCAATGAATCGGGGAAGTGAATCGAAGCGCTCAGTGTCAATTGATTGCCTTTGCCAAACCCAATCGTGGTCGTATCCCATTCTCCCACCCCGTCCATGGTGATGACGGTCGCTTCAGAAAATTCCGAACAATAAAACGCGCTTGCCGCATGAGCATAATGATGCTCACAATACAAAAATTGTCCTTTGAAGTGCAATAATTTTCGCACATCTTTCTCAACCCACAGCGTATCATGAAATGATGATTGCATGGCGCGAAGAAACGACACCAAGCCTTTGGGCCAGGTACGAATGTATGTCTGCAACAGGCGCTCAAACTTGAGAAGCGGTTTATCATAAAAAACAATTGCCTGGAGATCTTCTGGCTTTACTCCTTGCGAATCCAAACAATAGGCAATGGCATGCGCGGGCAGCGACTTGTCGTGCTTCACCCGCGTGAAACGCTCTTCCTGGGCAGCGGCAGCCACTCGCCCGTCCACAATAAGCGCTGCTGCCGCATCATGATAAAAAAAAGAAAGGCCGAGGATTTTTATTGGCGTCTCGTTCATATCAAAAAGGGTGGGACATACTCTCCCATGTCGGTGGATCTTCTTTGGATCGCCAGGTACTTTTCGATGAATGCGAGGATGAAAAAAAACGGATGATAAATGCGATGATTGCGTACACCCCGACCCCTACGATATACAGAACGGTAAAAATGACTTTGCTCATCACAAGGCCAAGCATATGACCAAATGCCTTCCATGCCTTGAATATTTTTTGCGACAGAGATCTCATAATAACGTATAGCCAGTTTCCGTGTATTATTCGTTGCGTGAAGCATCGTCATGATGCGGAGATACAACTCGCTATGGGTTCATATGGAGTGCATTGTACCGCATTCCCCCTTTCCTCCGCAACCCCTTGACTTTTATTCATACCCCGACTAGTCTTTCTTCATACCCGGAGGAAACCATGAAAATGAGAAAGTGGGATATGGTCGGCGAGCCACAAATTCTGGCGGAAGGCTGTGGAAAGTGGTATTATTTCAGACATCAAAATTGGAAAGAAGTAACCCCATTGTTCGAATGAGTAGGAGGCAACCCGACCAAGATGTACTCCACAAAAGAGGAACCAAAAAAAACCGTCGGCTCTGCAGTGCAAAGCCGACGGTGAATTATTTTTACCGGTTCTTCGGATGCGCCGAATACCACTCATACGTGCGACGGAGTCCTGCTTCAAGAGAGATCTCGGGTCTCCACCCGACGAGAGAATATATTTTTGAAATATCACCACAGCGTCGTTTCACGCTTCCTTTTGGCGAACTGTTTACCTCGATCTTCGAAGGACGCCATCCAACAACACAGAACAATCTTTCCGCCAAATCCCCGATTGTGATTTCGTCCGTCGCGCCAATATGCACGGTCTCAATCGGCCATGCATTGGTTTTCTCTGAATTCATGAGCATTGCCATAGCCCGAACCGCGTCATCAATGTAGCAAAACGTGCGCGTTTCTTCTGGGCTAAAGAGTACAAACGGATCCGCGTGTTCTCTCACTTTGCCACACCACTCAGGGATCACATGATCATACCCTGCACGAGGGCCATAAAAATTGTGCGGGCGGACAATCACTGCAGGAAATTGGCATTTTTCCGCGTAAAAAATGACAAACAGTTCACCAACCAGTTTGGTCCCGGCATAGGTCCAGCGAGGATTGTACGTATCGCTTACGACAAGCGGCACAGCCTCAGGAGTCGGAATCGGAAGCTGTCCGAATGCTTCGAGACTGCCAGCGTACGCTTCGTTTGAAGAAGTAAAACAAAACTTTGGTTTTTTTGGCAGATTCTTGATCCACTCCAGAATATAGGCAAGTGAAAGTGTATTAATGCGTAATACTTCGTGCGGCATTTCATAAAACCATTTGGTGCCATTCACTGCCGCCAAATGATAGACATGATCGAAGTCAGTAGGAAATGTGTGATACACATCCGGTTGTGTAAGATCTGCCTGCTGAAACCTCATCCGAGGATTTTGGAGGAGGGTCGTCAGATCTTCATCCATCTTGCCACGTTGGAGATTATCAATCAAAAAAATTTCGTTGTCGCTGTGAGCGAGAAGGAGTTTTGCAAGATGATATCCGATAAATCCTGCGCCACCGGTGATAAGAATCTTTTTCATACCCTGACTTCTGGACCCATGCCCCAAAAATTCCAAATATCTATAAAGAGTTTGCCTTTGCGCTGATACAAATCCACGGTTTTGTACTGGCGATGAGGTGTCGCCAAGATAATAATATCTGCGTCACGAACCAGATCATCAACCGAAGAAAATCCTGGATCCTGATAAAAAAAATCATGACAGAGCACACGAGCGCTTTCCATCTCTGCAATTTTTTTGAGCTTGAATGACAGGCTGTCCCGGATATCGTCACTCTCTGCCTTGAATGTCATGCCGAGAATGCCGATGGTCTTTTCTTTGAGATTCCCTTCAGTCTGTTTCAATCGCTGAATGATAAAGCCGGGCAATCCTTCATTGACGAGCATCGCGGCATGACCGACAAAAAACTGATTGTTCATGAAGGCTGCGAGTTGCATGGTGTCTTTGAGAAGACACGGACCGGCGGCAAATCCGGGAGATGGCAATGTTTGCATGCGAGGATAATCATTCGTCATGGCGCGATAAATGTCATGGTAATTCAACCCATAGCTCGCGCCAATCATGTAAAATTGATTTGCTACAGAGAATTGAATATACCGCCACGCATTGCAAAAAAGTTTTGAGAGTTCTGCTTCGATCGGCTTCACGGCGATGATATTTCGTTTGGTCACTTTGCGAAATAAATCTTCTACGACCATGACCGTTTGCGGATCAAATCCAGAAATAATCTGCGGGAGATTCTCAATCTCCTCGAGCGCCTTGCCCTGGACAATCCGCTCTGGACAAAAAGAAATGCGAATGTGTTTACCTTTTTCTTCGAAAAATCGTCGCAACCGATCCGTGGTGCCCGGAAAAACCGTACTCCGCAAAATGAGAATTTGACCGTCGACAAAATAACGCAAGTAATTATTGACGACTTTCATGATGCCATGAAAATTGGGGTTCAGATATTCATCAATCGGAGTCCCAATAATCATCATGATAATGGAACTTCGCGAAATCACAGCTGGATCATCAGAAACAAAAAGCATCTTTTTGTCGAGCGCGTTTCGAAGACTCTCCGAACCTTTGTCTTCTTTGAACGGAAATTCTCCTGCGGCAATCCGATCAAGGGCAGGCCGATTGACATCAAGAAGAACTGTTTTTACATCTTTAAGCGCGAAAGCAACACCAAGTGGCAGGCCAATATGTCCAGCCCCGCCGATCACGCAAAGATCGTACTTTTCCAATTCTCTCCCGAGGACATCTGTAATAGGAGTAAAATCTGACACACCATGCAAGGTTAAAATTGAAATTGAGCAAAACAATATATTGCTTTGTGGCCAGAAGGAACGAGTCAGCGTAGTGTGCCAAAAGACGAGTTTTCTGTCAACCCGCCCATGCGACACCCGCCCATGCGAGAGCCTGCTCCATGACTTCTTTCGCAGCTCGCACACATGTCACAATCTTACCCTCAAACACAGACCAGAGACCCTCTCCGTGCGACGTGACAGCGGTGAGCCGCTCATCTGTCACATCTGAATTCGGGAGGATGGGTAGAATGGTGAACATGGAATGAAGTCGATGAGCTTTGGCAATGATCGGTATATAGAATGGATTTGCTTCTTTCATTTCATGAAAACGAGACGTTCTTGATTCGATTTCTTCCTTGGTCCAAGGAATTCCACCATCTGAAAAACGGATCTCACAAATCGATCGTGGCACATCCCCAAGAGTAAATACGCTGATTTCTGCCATAGGGACAAGAGTCAAAAATGGACCATCCATGATGGTCACAGACACACGGGTTTGTGTGGGAAGACGAACCACAGGCAACTCTTTGAGACGAAACTCAAGAGGCGGATGAGAAAAACCAAACCATTGCAAAAATAGATTATGATTCGCGTACATCGCATTGACGATGATATCCCCTCTCTCTTCAAACGATTTATGCCCATCTGTGACGAGAAGAAATTTTTCTCCGCCCTCTCCCCTTCTTCCACCCACAACGCGATGATGCAGCCGAAGAGCGACTCCGCGTGTCTGCATTTTTTCACGCGCAATGGATCGTAGTTTTAGAAGATCATACACAGACTCCCCTGTTTTAATGCAAATATCCACCACAGTACGATTCAAAAATTCTTCTTCCGGATATGCTATATCTCGAGGAAGGCCCATCTCTTTGCAAAATGAAAGAAATGCGTCAGCGCTCACTTTTGAACCTTCTTTTGCCACCGCATAATACGCGGGAAAACCTCCAATCACTGCACCGCCCCATACAGAAAAAAAATCGTCCTGTGCTGCCAAACACTGGGCAACTGTTTCTTTGCTTCTGGGATAATGATACCCCAAATGATGGCGATATTGATTGCCATACGTACCACCCATCATGATGTCACTGGTTTGTTCAAAAACAGTGACATCACAAAAACGCGCAAGCTCAATCGCCGCGCTCAGACCAAAGATACCACCACCGATGATGAGCGCTTTGGGTTTATCTGTCATAGCCGACTACTTTTCCAGCCTGAAGCGACCGTTTGGCCGCATGCGCAATATCTACAATCCGTGTCCCAATAATGGCATCCGGATATGCCTTTCTTTTTCCTGATATCACATGAAAAAACGTCTGAAGTTCTTGATGCAATGGCATCTCTTTAAAACAATTCACCACGCGTTCTCTCGAACCTGTCCGTATTCGAATGATTTGTGTCGGAAGATCGACCTTAATAGTTTTATCCGAAAAATACACTCGAAGTTCGCGTGTCTTTGGGAGCCCATTCCAGCTCAATGTCACAACCGCTCTGAGTATTTTTCCGTAGTCAAGGACTGTTACCGCATCATCTTCATGTCCACGTTTCGATCGTCTCGATGTCCCAGTACAATAAAGTGATATCGGTGGTCTCTCAAAAAGATAATCAAGAATATCAAATCCATGCAAATCAGAAAGAAGCACGCCACAATCGTCGGGAAGGGACCCTGGGGTATCAACAAAAACGGCTTCGACAGACCATGGTTTTGTTTTCGACTCTTGTATCAATTTTTTCAATCTCTGCACGGCCGCATTGAACCGATAAATATGGCCAATAAAAAGTATTTTCTTTTGTCGCCTCGCTTCTCGATCCAAAAGGAGTCCCTCTCGCGAAGAAAGACTAATCGGTTTTTCCAAAAAGACATGGGTAAATGGAAGACACTGTTTGGCAAGCGAAAAATGAGTATGTGGTGGCGTCGTAATATCTACTGCGTCTACCTGTTTCAACATGATTGATGAGAGAGAAGTAAAGACTGGAATTTTCGAATCTCGAAGCCGTTTCACAGAATTTTTATGTTTGACGAAAACACCCGCAAAATGAATAAAACCCTTCTCATGAAATTCGCGAAGGACAGCCATATGATGCCGCCCAAAATGACCAGCGCCGACCAGAAGAATCGTGGGGATCCTACCGTTTGACCACTTCATAAATCATGTATTGCGTCGTATCTTTGCCACTATGATAAACACGGAGAAGAATTTCCGTAATGAAGCCGAGCATGAAGGTAAGAAATGAGAGAATGATAAGCATCATGCCGACAAGTGGGAGTGGGGTATCACTAAAATTTTTGATATCCATAAATTTGAGGACGACAGATCCACCGAATGCCCCCATGCTCAGGAGGAAAAAGAGGACAGACCATGCGCCAAAAAATCGAAGCGGCTTGCTAAAATAATTGAGAAGAAATTTCACACTTAAAAGATCAAAAAAGACAAAAATCATCTCGCTCACATGATGTTTTGATACGCCTGATTTTCTTGTATGGTGCGAAATCGGCACGTCAATGACGCGCGCTCCCCTATGATGAGCAAACACGGGCATAAAAATAAATGTTTCGCCGAGAAGCTGAACCCCATCAATAAATTCTCTGCGATATCCTTTCAAGGGACAGCTAAAATCACGAAGTCGAACACCCGTCACTTTGCCAATAAGCCAATTCGCAAGACGCGAAAAAATCCGACGGCGCCACTGTTCATGCCGCCCTTGTCGCCATCCGACAGCCGCGCCATATCCGTCTTTCAGTTTCTCATAGAGAAGCGCGATCTCTTTTGGATCACTTTGCAGATCACTATCAATCGTAAATATGTAATCGCCAATCGCCACATGAAATCCCGCGTCAATCGCGGCATTTTGTCCGAAATTTCTCGAAAACATCACAACCGTGATGGGAGAAAGCTTGACCAACATATTGCGAGAACCGTCTGTCGATCCATCATCAACCGCGATAATCTCAAATGGCTCTCCGATTTTTTCAAGTGTCAAAACCAGCCGACGATGCAGTTCTTCGATATTACCCGCTTCATTGTACACAGGAAAAATGACGGAAATCATATTGTGAGTTCAG